>CBDUXJ010000114.1:0-7569 GCA_965371165.1 uncultured Syntrophobacterales bacterium
CGGTTGGCTGAGCGATATTTTCGATAAACGGCACGTTCTCGCTGGACTATACTGTCTCTTGGGCATGGGAACGCTTGCCTTCGCCCATATTTCCGTGACTTGGCTTATCTTCCCCTTCCTGCTCCTTTTCTCCCTGGCATATGGAGGAACCGCATCTTTAAGAGGCGCTATCGTGAGGGAGCATTTTGGCAGGGACTCTTTTGGAAGTCTAATTGGGATGATAATGGGGACGGCGGCAATTGGCGGGATTATAGGTCCTGCTGCTGCTGGGTGGTCATTTGATACATTGGGGAGCTACCACACCGTCTGGCTTTGGTTCGCCGGAACGACTGTCATTGCCATAGTATTGATACTGCGGCTACTTCCCGCCAGATGAGGGAAGAATATGAAAGTGCTCAAAGGTACTTTTCTGATCTCACGAGATTTAAAGCTTCTCAGGAAAGACTCCAGATGTCGTGGTAAACCGCCCTACTCTGAGCGAACTGAATAATTCTCCTAAGAATCCACCTGGAAAGATTGTTCCTGATATAACGTGCTCCACCTGAAGAAGCGCGTCGATTGCTACCTGTATCCTTGAGATTGCCTTGATCCCCATGAATGCAAGATTTCTTTCGCATATCGATAATTTTGGCTCGTCTCCTTATGCAACGATTCATCTTCTTGAAATCGAGGATAAAGGTCACAGCCATCTAGTGGATATGATGCTCAGGCAGGGGCCATTCCCATAAATCTGAGGAACTCTTAGAACCTAAACCCTGTACTCCCTGTAACGATAAATCCATCGAGATCAACCTCAAACTCAATTGGGATCCCCAAAAAGCTCTCTTCAAATTCAGCCTCTGCCCAAAGGTATTTTCCTTCTATCCTAAAGAATACGTTCTGGGTGATATAAAAGTTAGTACCAAGTCCTAGATTAAATCCAAAGACAGTGTCATCATCATCAAAGGAAAAGGCACCAAAAGTACTTGTTGATATATCTGATTCGAATTGTACGAAATATACTCCGATACCCGCCGCTGCAAATAGGTCCACATTCCTTAGTGGCAAAACACCTTTGGCTGTTAGTGTTAAGGGAACAGCTGTGATTTCATCTTTTTCGCTCCACTTACCAAGTATCGGATCAAATCCGTTTAAAGTACCTTCTGTCTCGAAATATCCTATGCCGAGTTCCAAGGCGAAGTTTGGATGAAAATAATGCCCAAATGCAATTTCTCCGCCGAATCGTGTATCAAAATCCTCTAAGTCATCTGACTCAGGGGAATAAATTCCTCCCTTAAATGTGAAATAGTTGGAGTTGTGAGTAACATCTCTAGTGGGCATCACGGACGGACTAACCACTTCCTCTTTCGGTCGGATTTCTTTGGTCGTGTCAGCCTCTTGAGCTCTTCCTGGTTTCCGTTGAGTTTCTCCAATAGCCCCGGCCTCTTCCGTTCCTTCTGGTTTCTGGACTTGATTTCTATATCTTGGAGGAATGTTTTCGTATTTAGTTGTGAAATGTATCTTGCCTTGCTCGTGAACCCACCTATAAATGGTTTGGGAATGAGCAATATAAGACAACGAAATAATAAGAAGGGGAATAATAAAGATTGACTTTTTTAAAATGTCTTCCCCTCACGGATGGTTTGGCTTTGTCGGAAAACACCACTCTTATATCAGATCAGGAGAGTCTTGTCAAACGATATCTAAAAAATGTTTTAAGGAATAGAACGATATGAGGAGATCTCTGAAAGGCAAACCATGGAATCAATGATCCTAACTTATTAACCTAACACTTTTCTTAAACTTATCGAATTGCGTCTGAAATCTTTCTCCGTTCCGTTTTCCTCAGGATAATATTGTCTCTCCTCTTGGCAACTCTAAATTTAATCCGTTCTTTGAAGCCAAGCTGATCAATAAGCAATGCTTTACTGAGAATAATGGTCCTCCCTCTTACCAATGATCAACGCTCTTCTCTTTTTGGGTATATGTTGTATGCTACATGAAGGCATACACTCAATATCCGGATTTCTTTCCAGTCATACTTTCTATTTTTACTTTGATAATTGCTATACTATTGACTGTGTCTTCGGGATATTCAAATGATGATTTGCTAGAATAATGCTCCATAATAATATCCAAAGCCTTTCTTTTTTCCTCAAAACCCTCAACAAGAAAAGCTTTTCAAAATACGATAAAACTATAAAACTTAATACTCAAAACAAACGCATTTTTTCCTTTTACTATTTCATTATCAACATCAATTTCGAAACAGACGTTATTATTCTTTCTAATCATATCTATTTTTTTGCCTTCCTTTGCAGAATGGAAGTATAAACAGTTATCCCTATAACCAAAGTTAACTGGGACAATGTATGGTACATTATTCTCAGATAAACCAACTCTGCAAACAGTCGCCCGTTCCAATATAGATTCCATTAACTTTTTATCTTTAATTTCCCTGTCTTTTTTCCTCATTTCTCCTCACTTTCTCGATAATCCTTTACATATTGCATTTCCATCCTTTAGATAGCGGGTAGGTAGTATAAACCCGTTTTTCCCTCCGTTCTATATGGGCATCCTTTGGTCTCGAAGCGTTTAATCCAATTTCTTATACCCCACTGGCATGATGAGGAGAGGTTTATGGGCCGTTGGTGCCCCGATACCTTTGGCTACTCCGTCATCACGGAAGGCCCCTACAATCCCTGCCCCCAGACCCAAGGCCCCCGATTGGAGGAAGATATTCTGTCCCACATGGCCAACCTCGATTTGGGCGTATCGAATCCCCCTCTTCCCGTATTTCCGGGTAATCCTCTCATACTCTGAGGTGATGACGAAGATAACCGGGGCCCTGGCCATCCACATCTGCCAAAGGGATGCACTGGCGACCTCTTTTCGCCTGTCCCCTTTACGGACAAGCTGAACGCTGTGGCTTGCCGGCTGGTAACGGTATACCCCCGGTTGCAATCCTTCAACCCCTCCTTCGCCCACGACGGCATATACATCCAGTGGGTAGAGGGCTCCGCCGGATGGGGCCGCTCGAAACCCGCTCCTTTCATCGGTTATCCCCTGGGCGGACCAAAACAGTTGTGACAATTGGACCACGGTTAAGGGCTTTGGCCCAAAGTCCCTTATCGTCCTCCTCTCCTTGATGGCCTCCTCCACAGAGATCTTCCCGTCGTAGGCGGGATTGGGTAATCGAATAAACCCTTTTTCCCCAACCTTTCCCCAGCCATGGGTTGCCAACGCCAAGCTGACCAAGAAAAAAAGCCATTTCAGGAATTGCTTCATTTCTCCCCCCTACCATTTGGCTAAGAGAAATGGATCAAGGCCCCTTCAGATACTTCTCCTTCAGCTCCAAATAGCTCTGACAATGCCTCTGGATCCTCCTTTTCAGTCGTTCATCCACCTGGCCCACTATCTTGCCCGGTATTCCAAGGACCAGTGAATAGGGAGGGATGACCGTTTCCTCCGTCACGATGGCACCCGCCCCAATAATACTGTATTCCCCTATCACGCATCCATTCAAGACTTTGGCACCGATGCCGATGAGACAGTTGCTCTTCACCGTGGATGCATGGATCAACCCACAGTGACCGACGGTGACATTCTCTCCGATTATCACGGGTTTTCCGACATACGCATGGAGGACCGATAAATCCTGTATATTGCAATTCTCACCGATGGATATCGGCCCTACATCCCCCCTGATGACGGTATTGAACCATATGCTGGAATGTTTTCCGATTGTTACCTCTCCCAAGATAACAGCCGTTGGGGCGATGAAAATCGTCGGGTCGAAGTTCAGGTTATCGTCTATCATATGGCCACACTCCCACGTTCTTCGTTCCGACTAACCTAACCAACGCCATTGGTTAAGTCAAGGAATTTCAGTCGTAAGAAGCCCCCCAAGATACGAAACATTAGGAAATCCAACTCGAAAGATGAGAAGTTTCCTGAATCTCTGGAAAATACCAAAATATTTGTAATCTTTTCGGTTTCAACGGCTGTCAACGTAAAGATAACCATCCCTGACGATCAAGTTCAAACAGAGGGATTGCGAAAAATCTCGCTGACCAAATAGATTCTGAGCAAGGTAAACACTTCATTAAAGGGTTGAAATTAAATCCAGGGAGCCCCCTTTCCAAGGAAGGGTAACCCGGTAGGACCCGAATTTGAGCCCTTGACAAATCACCGTCCTCATTTATCATTCTTAAACAAGGTGAAAACGGGTTGCATGGGGAGGTGACCGATGGTTATCGAATATTTGAAGGACAATCTTTTCTTCGAGGGCTTGACCCATCAGGAGTTGGATCAAATTTCCGACGTCTGTTCGCTGGAGTCATTTTCCAAGGGAGACCGTATTTTCTCTGAAGGCACACCTGGCGATAAATTTTACATCATCGTATCGGGAGATGTTCGAATCGAAAAGGAAATCCCCAAAGCAGGGCCCGAGACCCTGAGAGTGCTCAAGTCGGGAGAAGGATTTGGTGAAATGGCCCTGGTGGAAGAGATGCCGAGATCGGCCAGTGCCGTAGCGGATGAAGATTCACGACTTGTCTCCATCGGAAAGTCCGATCTGGATCGCCTTTTTGGAGAAAATCATTCCATTGCATTAAAGATGCTGACCGCTTTTTGCAAGACAATGTCATCTCGTCTGCGGGAATCGAGTCAGAGGATGATTAGGCTCTTCGAGGAAAAGGAAATCGAAATAAGGGACGAGAAGAGCGGAAAAGCGATCCCCCACAAATCTCCCATGTGGTACAGAATGCTCTGGAAGATGATTGGACTCTAACATGGCCTAAGCACATTGAACGTGATTGTTTTGGCCATCAAGCAGGATGAAAGCATGATCTTCATTCCCGCTTTTAACACCCTCATCGAAAAGGAAGGTCCCCTCCCCCGCAGCGTGTAACACGAAGAGATGTGATTTTAGCAAAATCATGCATGGGGATGACGGGATCCGAACAGTCAATCTTCCGATTCCTTGGATCAAGGAGGCAGAGGAGGGGTGGTTATTTCAATCGTAAATAAATTTCTCTTTCTATATCCGACATGATACGTTTAAAGCCCATAACATTTCGCCCCCGAACTACCGGGGCCGATCCATTGCCCTGCGGCAACGCGCCAGGATCGAGAGGACTTCGAAAGGCTGTTCGATCTCCGGGAAGGTTGGCACACCCACGGGTTCGATGAATCCCTTACATTCCTCCATGTACTTACCCTCACCGCTAAAGGTGACAAGGATAGGTTTCTCGGGATACTTCTCTGCCAATTTTATGATGAAGTCGAACGATGGGACCCCGGTATCCTTAGTAAGCATGAGAATTGGAATAACTGAATCGATGTTTGGGTCTTTGAGCACCACATCCATACCCTCACTATATCCGAACTCGATCCCCTTCACGGAGGCGGCAGCCCATATGTCAACCGGATTTCGCATGCGGATAAACGGGGCGCTAATCTCCTTAAGCCGCTGGATGGTATCTGACCCCAATTCCGGCACCTCAAGCCCGAGACGGACGCAAAGATCGGCGAGGACCACCAGCATTGCCCCGGATGGCGCCAAAAAACTGACCCGATTTCCTTTCGGTAAGGGTACCATTGAGAGTGCTTTCCCTGCAAGGATAAGGTGAGTGTAGTCCCAGATCCTAACGACGCCGGCCTGACGGAGCATACTGTCCACGAGGCGGTCCTCTGCAGCCATAGCGGCCGTGTGAGCGACTGCGGCGTGCCTACCAACCTCTGTGGAACCACCCTTAAGTATGACGATGGGCTTAGTACGGGTAACCTCTCTCGCTATCTCGAGGAAACGTCTTGGCCGTTTGAAGCTTTCGAGGTACATGACGATTGCGCTCGTTTCAGTATCATCTGCCAGGTACTCCAGGGCCTCACTCTCGTCTATATCTATTTTGTTTCCGAGGCCAATGACCCGTGAAACCCCGAAATTTTCGGACGATAGGATATATTTCATCGTGTGCGTAGCAAAGTTTCCGGTTTGTGCGACATAGGAAACCTTGCCCTGACGGATCTTCCCCAGGGGGAAAAAGCTGGATGTGAAACGATTGGGTGTGGAGATATGGCCCGAAGTATTGGGCCCCAAGACGCGAACTTCGTTCTCTCGTATGATGTCGATAAGCTCCTGCTGGATTTGCGCTCTGCGTTCATCTACCTCGGCAAACCCTCCAGCGGAAAGGACTACATGCTTGATCCCTTTTGCAGCACAATCCCGAAGGGCTTGGGGGGACGCCTCTGCGGGAAGGATAATTATTGCTAAATCTATTCCAACCGGCAGGCTGGCGATTGACGGTCTGACTGGCACGCCAAGGATTTCACCCCCCTTTGGGTTGACCAAGTGCAGTTTTCCCCTATAATCATTGGCCAGGATGTTTCGTATGACTTCGTGTCCGGGTTTCCCAGGGGTAGAGGAGGCTCCAATGATGGCAACGCTATCGGGCTCGAAAAACGGGGTCAGTTTTCCATCCATAGAAGGTTCTCCCTATCGGCCTCGGAAAAACCAGGAAAACAGAGTAAGACCTTTTTGATAAAGAGAATAAGGAAGAGAAGATTCTGAAATCAGCGATGGACCGGTCCGTCAGCCTTAAGGACAACGAGAGCGTCTACCGAAACCGGCCTGCCATTAGACCGGATCTTGAGGGGGTTAATGTCGATTTCGAGCACGTCCTCGTATTGAAGCCCTATCTCACCGAGAGCTACCAATGTTTGAACCAGTGCGTACTTGTCAACGGCGGGTTCTCCTCTGAAGCGCTCGATGATTTCTCTGCTCCGGATCTCTTGCATCATTTCCTGGGCATCCCAAGGGGTCAAAGGGGCAATCCGGAAGACAACGTCTCCAAGAAGTTCGGTTAAGATTCCTCCGAGACCGAACATGACACACGGACCGAACTGGGCATCCCTTGTCAGACCGCAAACAAGTTCCCGATCACCCTTTACCATTTCCTGAACCAGTAAGGCCTCGCACCCTTGAATCTTCAAAAGTCGGCGACTTTCTTCTTTAACCTCTTCTTCACTCCTGATATTTAAAACAACGCCTCCCACTTCGGTCTTGTGAAAGAGATTTTTCCCGGATGCCTTTAGGACTACCGGAAAACCAATCTTCCCAGCTTCGGCCGCTGCGGATGCAGCATCACGGACGATCCCTTCACGGATCACCGGTATACCAAAGGACGAAAGAAACCTCTTTGAGTCATACTCGTTCAGGGCCGTTTGGCCCCTTGCCAAAGCTTCTTTGATCAGATTCACGGGGTCCTTCATTTTCCCGGTCTTTTACCTCAGGTTTCCCCTTTGCCGCTCATAGAGCTGCGGTTCCAGGTGCAGTTACCTTAACTTTCCTCTCTAATCCCCTGTGAGCCGGCATTGCATTTAAATTGAAAACTACCCCATGAGTCAACAGCTATCTCTTTAGCATACATACACTGGGATAAAATTTCTCATTCACAATACCTCATGATTTCGTAAAAAGTCGCAACCAGACGGCAAAGAAAAAAGATCCAGATGCAAGGCGCGCAAATCCTGACGAATGAGGCGTACATAGAAGTACGCTGCAATGACGAAGGATGCAGCGCAACGCAG
>CBDUXJ010000115.1:0-7551 GCA_965371165.1 uncultured Syntrophobacterales bacterium
GGAACCGCTTGTACGTGGTGATGGCCTCGGGGACGCGATAGCCGTAGTCATATTGGAAGAGTTTGATCCTCTTCCCGTTGATGCCCCCGGTGTCGTTCACATAGGCAACCGCCTCTCTGACACCTAATGCCTCATCCTTACCCACATCTGAGGTAGCTCCCGTTACATCTTGCAGGGCGCCCAGCCGAACGAATTCGACTGCCCATGCCGATGTAGAGAGCAAGGACAGAATCAATAGCGGTAATATGATTTTCTTCACCATTGCTCACCTCCTGAATTTGATGTTTGGTTGTACAAAAAAACCTCCAACGCTTTCAAATTATGACCGTTTTTATCATCACCCCCTTTCCCCCGCTGTATTCCGCATCCGTTTCCCGTGCTCGGGATCAACATTTCCATTTTGTTCACAACCGGCGGTTCGCGGATCACGTTTGGTAAGAAAATGGCCACAGGTTGAAGTAGTTCTTGAGCTGCCAGTATCGATAAGAGAGCCCATTGGGCTCATAGAGCAAAAATAAAACAACGGCCAGGCCAAAGGCTGACTCCTTGATATAGATTAATTTCATGGCGGTAGCTGGTAGCATGTCCGTCATGGGGATGACGGCCATTTCCAGGAGTTTAAAGACCAGTATCACGAACATGGATCCGAATATGGTACCGTGGAGGCTTCCCACGCCGCCGATGAGGATCACCCCCACCCACATGAGGGAGAAAAACCATTCGTAGTGCTCCGGGCTGACGAAGTAGAGGGCGGTAATGTAGAAGGAACCGGCAATCCCGGCGAAGAAGCCTGCTACGAAGAAGGCCACCAGCTTATACCAGACGATGTTCACTCCCAGGGTCTTGGCGGCGATGTCGTTGTCCCGGATGGCGATCCAGGCTCTGCCCACCTTGCATCGGAGCAGATTGGCCATGACCAAGGTGAGAAGGACGACCAGGGCGACCGAAAGGTAGTAGACCTTTACGTCCGAATCGATGACCCAGGGCCCGAACTTTATCGTTCCGGGGGGAAGGGAGAAGTAGTGACCCCTGCCACCGATCCGGCTCACGTACTGGGTGATGATGAGGGGAACGGTTATGAATTGTGCAGCCATGGTGGTCATGATCAGGTAGAACCCCTTGACCCTGGCCGAGGGCAGGCCGAAGAGGACGGACCAGAAGCCGGCCGCGATGCCTGCCGCGAACATGCTGATGGGGTAGGCCAAACCCCAATCTACGATCAGTTTTGGCCAGGAGATGAAAAGGACCATCATGGCACTGGTGTAAGCCCCAACAGCCACGAAGGCGGCATGGCCAAGGGTGATCTGTCCGCAGTAGCCGATGAGGAGCTGGACCCCCATGCAGGCCATGATATAGTATGAAATGGTATAGGCCACGCTGAGCCACATGGGGCCAACCAGGTATGGAAAGAGGATGAGGAGCAGGACGAGCAGGATCATCTTACCATACACGAATTTGGTCTGCCACCAGGCGTGATCCTGTCTATAGTATTCATGATAGACACCGCAAGGGAGATAGCCCATGATGAATTCCCTTCTGAAGGATTAAGTATTTAGAATTTCCCTATACCCTTTCTATCCGCTCCCACCCCCAGAGGCCGTAGGGCCTGAAGAGGAGAAAAATGACCATGATGGCGAAGGGAGCCACTTCCTTAACCCCTCCGGGAAAGAACCTGTCCAGATATCCCCCGGCCAGGTTTTGGAGCACGCCGATAATGAGCCCTCCAACGATGGCCCCCGGAACTGAGTTGAGCCCGCCGAGGACAACGGCGGGGAGGACCAGAAGCCCCAGTAGGCCCACGGAGTAATTGAGGCCGTTGATATTACCGAGGAGAGTCCCACCAACTCCGGCGGCCATGAAGGCGATTGCCCAGGCAAGGGCATAGACGAATTTGGCGCTGACCCCAAGGGAGAGGGCCGCCATTTCATCATCGGCTGTGGCCTGCATGGAGAGTCCCCACCGGGTGTATTTGAAGAAGGAGACGAAGACGACCAGCAGGATAATGGCCGCTACGAAGCTCCAGAGGTAAACTTGCCCGATAACCACGTTGCCGATCATGAGGGGCTTCAGGGGAAAGATCCGTGGAGTGAATATCTGGGTATCTGCATCCCAGATGAGGAAGATTGTCCCCTTGAAGAAGAAGGACAGTCCCACCGTGACCATGATGACGGAAAGTACCGGTTCCCCGATCATCTTCCGCAGGAAGGCGTGTTCGGTCAATAGGCCCAGGATTGCCCCGATGACAAGGGTGAAGAAGATGGCCAGTATGAAAGCCAGATTGATGGCCATATGGGGGTTAAGCCATCGGTATAACGTGAGGCAGACATAGGCCCCTATCAGCGTAAGTTCCCCCATGGCCAGATTAAGCACCCCGGAGCACTTGAAGATGAGGGTCCAACCCAGGGCCACCAGGGCATAGATGCTGCCCAGCATGATCCCCGTGGTAAACAGTTGCAGAAATAGATCCACTGGTCTCCCTCCTTAAACCGGCACTTCGGCCACTTTGAGGTCGGTTTTGATCTTAACTACCTTTCCGTCTTCATAGGTGATGTTGGTATCCATGTGGATAGTATCGCTGTCAGAGTAGAGGGCGTCTACGATATCCTTGTAGCGCTCTTCAACGAAGGTCCGCCTGATCTTCCTCGTCCGCGTTAGCTCGTCATCATCTGCGTCGAACTCCTTGTACAGGTTGACAAACTTTCTGATCTTTGCCGGACCGGGAAGGGTTTTGTTCACCTGCATGAGGGGCTTTTGGACCAGCTCGTAGACCTCGGGGAGCTGGGAAAGTTCCTGATAGCTGGTGTAGGTAATGCCATGGTCCTCGGCCCATTTTCCCACCGTATTGTAGTCGATACAGATGACGGCCGTGACGTAGGATTTGTGATCCCCGATGATCCAGGCATCCTTGAGGAAGGGGCTGAATTTCAATCGTGCCTCCAGGAACTGGGGTGAGGATTTGGAGCCATCGCTGAGGATCATGATGTCCTTGGTCCGATCGAAGACTACGAGCTGCCCATCACCGTCGATGAACCCCGTATCGCCGGAATAGAGCCACCCATCCCTGAGGGTCTTTGCGGTCTCCTCGGGCATCTTGTAGTACCCCTGGAAAACCGAAGGGCTTTTGGAGATGATTTCGCCCTCCTCGGTGATCCTCACCTCTGTCTCGGGAATGGGTTTTCCCACCGTATCGAACTTAATATGGTCGTTTCGGTGAACCACCGAGATGCCAGCGATTTCGGTCTGACCGTAAATCTGTTTCAAATTCACCCCTATGGCATGGAAGAAGCGGAAGTGATCCGGCCCCATGGCGGCCCCTCCGGTGTAAGCATTTCTCACCCTACTCAGTCCCAGATGGTCACGGAGCTTTGTGCGGCACCAGAGATAGGCCAGGTATTCGAGGAGTTTCCAATACCAGGGGATGGGTTTCTTCTCGAACTTCAAGTCGGCCACCTGGTAACCAATCTTCATGGCCAGCTCGTAGGCCTTGCGTTTTAACCACGTTGCATCGAGATACTTCACCTGAACGGTCCGGGTCATCTGTTCGTAAAGCCTCGGGGGGGCGAACATGACATGGGGTCCAATCTCCCTCACGTTCTCCTGGGAGGTCTCGGGCTCCTCGGGGAAATTGATGGTAAATCCCACCTGAAGGCCACAGGAGATGGACATCATCTGTTCACCGATCCAGGCAAAGGGGAGGTACGAGACGAAATCATCGGTCTCATAACAGGGGTCTACCCTCATCAAATTCTGCCCCATCGTGAGCATGTTGTAGTGGGTGAGCAATGCCCCTTTGGGTAATGCCGTGGTCCCGGAGGTGTAAAAGAGGAGGCAGATATCGTCTCCCTTTCCTTGACTCACCAAATCCTCGAAGAGGGCCGGGTTTTCACGGTCCAGTTTTTTCCCCAATTCCTTTACCTCTTTGAGGCTGATGAGGATGGGATCATCGTAGTTTCTCATCCCCTTCGGGTCATCCCAGATCACCTTAGTCAGCTTGGGGCATTTATCCTTGATGGCCAGGGCTTTATCAACCTCCTCCTGTCCCTCTGCAAAATAGAACCTGGAATCGGAGTGATCGACGATATACTGAACCTCATCCATCAAGCAGTCCTGAAAGAGCCAGACCCCGATGCCACCGGCGCACATGGCCGCCATCTCAGCCCACAGTCCTTCGGGGCGATTATCGCCGATCATGACCACCTTGTCGCCCTTCTTCAACCCCAGGGAGACCAACCCCAGCGAAAGGAACTTGACGTTTTCCAGGTATTCCCTCCAGGTGAAGGGAATCCAGACACCGAACTCCTTCTCCCGCATGGCCACCTTGCGTTCGCCGAATTTCTCGGAGTTCTTGAGAAGGAGTTTGGGCAAGGTGAGATCATGGGTGATTTCGATCTCTCCCGGATAATGCCGTTCATCGGCGGCTGACATAGAGTTCCTCCACTTCGCCCAGATACGCCTTTATCACGTCGGGGTGGTTCTGAATATCATCGGGGGTTCCTTCGGCAATCTTCTCCCCGAAGTTGAGCGCCATAACCCGATCCGACAGATCCATCACCACGCCCATGTCATGCTCAACCAGGACACAGGTAACCTGCCAGCGCTCTTCCTCATTTATATCCAGGATAAACCTGGCCATGTCCTCCACTTCCTCGAGATTGAGGCCCGCCAGGGGTTCGTCGAGGAGAAGAATTTTCGGTTTGAGGGCCAGGGCCCTGGCCAATTCCACCCTTTTTTGCAGCCCGTAGGGGAGCATCCCGGTGACATGTTTTCTGATATGTTCGATTTCCAGGAGGTCGATGATCTCCTCTTCGATAAAATTTCGGCTCTCGATCTCCTCCCGGGCCGTCTTCCCGACATACACGGAACCGCTGAGGATACCTGATTTCAGATGGATGTGTCGACCCAGCCGGATGTTGTCCAGAACGGTCATCCCGCTAAAGAGCTCTATCTTCTGGAAGGTTCGGGAGATGCCCATCGCAGCCCTTTGGTGGGGGCTAAGGCCGGAAATTGATTTTCCATCGAAGTAAATATGTCCCTTCTGAGGACGGTAGAGACCGTTGATACAGTTCATCATAACGGTTTTTCCGGCACCGTTGGGGCCGATGAGGGAGAAGATCTCCCCCTCTTTGACCTCAAAACTGACGCCCGTGAGGGCAGCGACCCCACCAAAGGAGATATGGGTATCCTCTACCTTTAGCAGGGGCGTCTTCCGTGATTGCTCATCAATTTGAGGCATCTAGATACCCTCAGAGAAAATCGGTGTGATTCGTTCTATCCGAATTAAACACCGGTATATTGGGCATATTATGTAAGAACCTCGATACCAGTCGAAGGAGCATAATTCCATCATACTATCAGTATCTTTTTGAAATCACGTTGATTTTCTCCGAAAATAAATAGCATTGTTATGGAGTGTCGTTTTCCTACCAAATTACTCAATAATTGTCAAGAAAAAAATGCCTGCTTCAGCAATGTGGCGAATAACGAGAAACCCTTATTGATGAGAGAAGGGGAGAACATAAGAGGATAAGAAGAAGGAGAAGGGAAGCCGGTCGTGTAGGGACTCGCCAGCCGTCAGGTCTTCGAGGTATAGAGAACGGCCACAATTTTGGCCTCCTGGTCCTTCCGGCACTGGACCCGGTGGGGAATGGTCGAATCATAGTAAATGGAATCACCCGGATAGAGGATATCGGTATGATTGCCGAGGGTTACCTCCATTTCGCCCTCCAAGACGAAGATGAATTCCTCTCCCTCATGGGTGGATGTCCTGGTGGATTTGAGCGTTGCGGGCTCCAAGGTTACGAGGAAGGGCTCCATATGCCTGTCCTTTTTATCGAAACCCAGGGATTCGTAGGAATACCCGTATTTCACTCCATCCTTGGAGGCGAATCTCGATACCTTTTTCCTTTCATCCTTCCTCACTATGGTATAGGGTTCCCCGGGGCCCTCTCCGAAGAAATAGCCCAAATGGACCTCCAGGGCCCTTGATATCTTGACGAGCGTGCCCAGGGAGGGGGAAATCAGATGGTTTTCCATCTGGGAAAGAAGGGCCGTTGAGAACCCCGTCAAATCGGCCATTTCCTTCAGGGATAGGCCCTTCGTTTCCCGGAGCTCCCTTATCCTTTCACCAACTTTCATCTCCACGGAGGTTTTTTCCATTCCCATACGGGTCTCCCTTTTGGCCAACTACAAATCAATGGTTCCCCTCGCTGGCTATTGGGTCTTCAACCTCACCCATTACAGATTCCGAATAAAGTCCCTCCCTTTCTTTACGGCCTCTAAATTGGAGGGGATCATATCGTGATGCCGTTCGTCCAGGACGTTGATGAGGGCGTCGGGTATGGAGGCCTCTTTGATTACCTGCGTCTTCTCGACATATGCTCCAAGGGCAACCATGTTGGCCAATTTGGCATTACCCAATTGAGAAGCGATCTTGTTTAGTGGTATTGGGACCAGTTCGACCTCCTTCCTCGAGACATTGTGGGGATTCACCAAGGATGAGTTTAAGAGGAGGATTCCCCCTGGTTTCAGATGATTTCCGAACTTCATCAGGGAAGGCCTGTTCATGATAATGGCGGAAAGGGGCTTTCCAACAACGGGGGAACCGATCTCCTTGTTGGAGATTACCACGGTGCAATTGGCCGTACCCCCCCGCATTTCGACGCCATAGGTGGGTAAATAGGTGACGTGCTTTCCTTCCTTCATTGCCGCATAGGCCAAGATATTACCGACCAAGAGGATACCTTGTCCTCCAAATCCTGCTATGATGACATCGTAGTACATACCATCTATCCGGCAAAGATACGCGGCAATTGCCATTACTTATAGATAATCCGCCATCTTTCTCTCTTTGAAGATCCCCAAGGGAAAGTAGGGAATCATCTGATCCCCCACCCTCTGGTTAGCCTCTATGGCCGAAAGACCCCAATTAGTTGGACAAGCCAGGATAAACTCGACGAAGGAAAATCCCATCTCCTCTATTTGTATCTGGAAGGCCCGGCGGACGGCTTTCTTGGCCTTCATGAGATTAGCGGGATTATTGACGGCAACTCTGGCCACGAAAGCGCTTCCTTCAAGGGTGGCCAACATTTCAGCCATGCGAATTGGATAACCGTCCTGGGCGAAGTCTCGGCCGTAGGGACTGGTGGTCGTTTTCTGTCCCAGAAGGGTTGTGGGGGCCATTTGCCCCCCCGTCATCCCATAGACTCCATTGTTGGCGAAGATTATGGTGATGTTCTCGCCCCGATTGGCCGTATGAACTACCTCTGCAATGCCAATGGAGGCCAGGTCTCCATCGCCCTGGTAGGTAAATGCGATTCGGTCTTTTCTTGCCCTTTTCACCCCTGTGGCAACGGCAGAGGCTCTTCCATGGGGGGCCTCCACAACATCGATATTGAAATAATCGTAGAGGAAAACGGAACAGCCAACGGAGGCTACGCCAATGGTTTTGCCTCGAATGCCGAAGAAATCGATGGCCTCGGCAACCAAGCGGTGGGCGATTCCATGGTGACAGCCCGGGCAAAAATGGAAGGGGACATCGGTCAGACTTTCTGG
>CBDUXJ010000116.1:0-7505 GCA_965371165.1 uncultured Syntrophobacterales bacterium
TCGGCTTTGCTCAGGGCCGTGAGCATGTCGAACGGCAGATGGACTTTTTACGAAGTCGTCAATATTTGGCTTTGCCCAAAGCAAAATATATACTTTGTGGTCCGCAAGACCATGAAGGGGGTGTAAGACTGTTCCTTTGTGCCTGAGTGTAATCTGCCGAAGAAGTTGAGGGTTGCCAAGGGAAACTGAAGGGTATAAATTGGTTTTGGGATCTAAAGGGGGAGGTAGGAATATGGAACTGATCGAGGCTATTGAGGGAAGAAAGAGCACACGGGCCTTCAAATCGGATCCGGTTCCCAAGGAAATGATCGAAAATATTTTACAGTTCGCCACAAGAGCCCCCTCCGCCATTAACCTTCAGCCCTGGGAACTTACAGTAGTTGGCGGGAAGGAAAAGGAGAGGCTCTGCCGTCGTCTTTTGAAGGCCTATGGCGAAAGAAGGGTCGCCTGTGGCCCGAGAACTACGACGCCTCTCCCTCCAGAGGTGGACCAGAGGCGAAGAAAACTCTTTCAGGATATGAAGCCCTACGTTGACCAATTGGGAGTTTCCTTTGAGGATTTCATAAACGAGGGAAGCTTCAACTTCTATGGAGCCCCAACGGCAATCATTATCAGCATGGATCGAGCCTTCCCTAAGACTCGATTGGTATGTATCGGCTCAGCCCTGGGATACTTGGTCCTGGCAGCCCATGCCCATGGCCTTGGAACCTGCCCCATTGGAATTATCACTGCCTTTGAAGATGAAATCAAAGATCAGCTCAATATTCCGGAGGGGAAGGAGGTAATCCTTGGAGTAGCTCTTGGGTATCCGGATTGGGAAAACCCCATCAATCGGTTTAAATCATCCAGGGAGAATCCCACCAATATCACGCGATGGTTCCCGTGAAACTATTTCCTCCCTAAAGGCATCTTGATAGGAATCTCCTTCAGCAACGAAAGATCCATCTCAATATCGTAGAGCTGGTGAATCTTGTTCAGCTTTAAAATGACCGAATCGAACTCCTCATAAAAGGCATCGATTATTCTCCGTGTGTTTCGACTTTTCCCGGACAGGGCCTCCAGCCTATCCACCAGGTCCTTCAGCATGATCACATTTCTCTTACAGATCTCCCTCCTCCCCATCAGGAGCGGAGCCATAAAGATGAGGATGAAAAGGGTTTGAAAGGCATAGCTGGGTTCTTTGCTCAAGAGAGAAAAGGTGTGGGAGAGATTGAGGTATTCCTTTTTCAGGGTCGGTTTGACTTTGTCTTCGATATACTGTTCGATAATTTTATCCTCTCTGTTTTTCCTCATACCATCCCTTTCGTCAGCGGATTTTGCGATTGACCTTCCCTCAAAATTTTCATTACTCCTCCGTTTGTCTTCTCAATTCATCCGCAAAGCCCGAAAAACTCTCTTCCCCGTACAGACAGAAAACGACTCGGCGCAACCCAGTCTCCCCCTTGAGGTATTCTATGGCCGTTGAAAGCATAATCTGCGCACATCGATCCAACGGATATCCGAATATCCCCGTACTGACAGCCGGGAAACTGATGCTCTCAAGCCGATGCTTGTCGGCAATTTCAAGGCTGTTCAGGGTGGCGTTCTTCAATTTTCTACCCTCATCTCCCTCCCCCATGCGAGGGCCGACGGCATGAATGACGTGTTTTGCCTTAAGATTACCCCCGGTAGTAATGACGGCGCCGCCCACATGCGTCCCCCCGATCCGTTTGCACTCCTCCTGAATGGAAGGTCCCCCTTTCTTACTTATCGCACCCGCTACACCGCCACCCAATACCAGTTGAACATTTGCCGCATTGACTATGGCATCGGTCTCCATCTCGGTAATATCGCCCTGGACTAATTCGAGGATAGATTGGTTGATTCCCCTTTGCATAGAATCCCTCCTCATCTATTTCCAGATTGACGATTTCCAGAATATCCAAAGAGATAGCCCTATTCCCCTTAATATAAGAACCCAAGGGATCTTGTCAATAAGAGAATTTCGTGGGGGGTTTGCATTGCTGGAGAACTCCGCTGTCTTTACTGGCAAACTTTTGGCCGGATATCGGCTTGCCTTTTGTAGACCTCTCCGATACATAAATCCTGGAGCTAAATGGACGTATGGGACAAAAGGGGACGGAGAAAGGGGTTGGAGAGATGAATCATGGAATCATTTGGGATCTGGACGGAGTTATCGTCGACTCAGCTACTTTTCATTTCGAAGCCTGGCGGGAATTTACCGCTGCTAAGGGGAAAGTATTCACCCAAGAGGATTTCAAAAGAACCTTTGGGATGAGAAACGTGGATATCTTGGTTTACATCTTCGGGGAGAAATTGGAAAAGGGATGTCCCTCGCCCCCGACAGATGTCTGGTAATTGAGGACGCAGCCGCGGGGATCGCAGCGGCCAAAAGGGCGGAAATGAAGGCCATCGGGATAACAAACATCTTACCGAGAGGAAAATTGACATCGGCAGATCGGGTGGTTCAAAGCCTTGAGGAGCTGGATCCGAAGACAATCGCCCAACTTCTTATCTAGCCACGAGGAGTTGGATATCATGGAAGACCTTATGCGAACATCGGAATGCACATTATTCGATCCCTGCGGGGCGAACGTAATGAATCCTTGCTTTACGAGTTCACCCTCCGAACCTTTAAGACCAAACCATCTACCAACGTGACTTCCACGGAATCTCCCTCCTGAATTTCCTCTTCACTTGTCGCCTTCCAAATTTCCCCATGGACGAAGACCTCTCCCTGTCCATAGATGGCCGAGAGAGCCTTTCCCTTTTCTCCAATCAAGCCCTCTCTTCCCGTAGTTGGCCTTCTTCGGAGGGCCCTAAAAACAATCCAAGCCAACAGCAAGGAAAATATCCCCGCCCCCGCAATGATTATCTTGAAAAGAGAGGGGCGCAAGGCCTTTGGAAAGGCCTCTTTTAGGATGAAAATGATGAATAGATCATCCAAAAAGAACAGCAGACCGAGTCCGCCTATGATTAAACCCATTTTCGTCCACCGCCACATAAATGAATATCTATCCGATCTTAATTTCGCCGGTTGATATCCCGGCCCTTAAACTCGGCCAACCACTCTGCGAGGGATAGGATGTAGTCCCTTCCCTTTCCCTCATTCTCCAAAGGACTGAGCCACTGCCTCGGGATTTGGCCATACCCGTAGTAAGCACCGGCTATGGCCCCCGACATTGCCCCCAAGGTATCCGTATCACCTCCGCAATTTACGGCAACAACAACGCTCTCCCTAAATCCCCTAGTTAACAGGAAGGAGGCTATAGCCGGGGGAACAGCCCCGATGGCGCTCACATCGCAATAAAAAAACGAGCCTATGGCATCGATAGTTGCTCGAAAATCCCCACCTTTAATCCCCTTAATCCTTTCCAATTGGTATGCCATCTCCTGGTCGATCTCGACCACATCCTCGATAATGAGATCAGTAAACCCCTCGACCTCAATGGACTCTCCTCTCAGCCCCTTTCGAGTGGCAATCCCAACGGCTGTCGCCTGAGCTACTGCCCCGGCTATCCCCTTTGGGTGCTTATGGGTAATTATGCTCGACTGAATGGCCGCCTCCCTCAATTTTACGGGATCGTCGTAGAAAAAGAAACCGATGGGAGCCACCCTCATGGCACTGCCATTACCCCAGCTATCCGTCCCAGCCTGATTCCATGGTATTCCCCTGCGCAGCCTATCCATGACCCCATAGATTCTCCCTCCATAACCCCTGGTAGGGTTGAAGTTGTGAAGGAATTTCCCGGCAGTCAAGCTTGGATCGAACCAGCCGGCCTCACGGAGGCTTTCCATAATCCCCATCATCATCTCCGTATCATCGGTGTAAATTCCCTCAGTCATGTCTTCGAGAAGCCCAAAAGACCTTCGAATGGCAGAAGCCGGCCACCCTTCAACCACCCTGCCCATGGCATCTCCTATAAAAGTCCCGATGGCTGAGCCCTTAAACCTATCCCTCAGGCCGTTCCAATCCATGCCCATGGCTTCCGTCCTGCTTCCTTGTCCCTTATCTCTATGAGCCCTTGGCATCCCTTGGACTGTAACGAAAACCCCTTTATAAGTCAACTTTCGAGCACTCGTCATTTGCCTTTCAGGCGAAAAATTGTTACCTTTTTTTGCGTGGACGTGGGAACCTTGACCAAAGTTAAAATCGATCGTTTGGCCTATCTCGGTTCGGGGGTAGGGCGAGTCGATAACCGCGTCATCTTCATTCCCTTCACCGCCCCTGGAGATACCGTCATCGCCCGCATTATTCATAAGAAAAAGCACTACCTCCATGGCGAAATCAGGGAGATCGTATCCCAGTCCCCTCTCCGAAATCCGCCTCCATGCGATGTATTCGGGATATGCGGGGGATGTCATTGGCAGCACCTGGTTTATCCCACTCAGCTGGAATTGAAAGAGGAGACCTTGAGGGATCTCTTACACCGTATTGGAAAAGTTGAATCTATAGAGCAACCTCCCATCATTCCCTCTCCTCGGGAGTACTCCTATCGGAGTCGCGTCCAACTTCACGCGGAATATAGAGGGCCCGAATATGAACTGGGTTTCTTTAGGGAGGCAAGCCACGAAATTGTTCAATTTCAGTACTGCCACATTTCAGATCCATTGATCAACTCCGTCCTCCAAGGGCTCAAGCCATTTCTGAACCTTTGGGTTTCCAAGCCAACCATAAGGCGGATTGATCTCAATGTCTCCGTGGATGACCAGAAGGTGATCGCAATCCTCTACGTATCCCCTCATTTCATTCGGGAAGGCAGAGCTATTTTCCGCAATCCTCAAGCCATTCATCCGCAGCTCATGGGTGTTGTGTTGGTAGGCCAAAGAGGGGAAAAGAGGCCGGTTGAAATCGGGGAGACAGTGGCCAAATATTCATGGAACTCCCCCAGGGGGATAAAGATCCGATACCGCGTTGGCCCACGTAGTTTTTGCCAGGTCAATCCCCAACAAAATCACCATCTCATTCATGCGGTCTTGGAATTGGCCGAGATGCGGGGAGACGAGAAGGTGATTGACCTTTTTTGTGGGATAGGCAACTTTACCTTTCCCCTCTCCCTGAAAGCCCAATATGCCGTCGGGATCGACGAAAATCCATGGGCCATAAAGGATGCCCGGTCAATCCAGAAACTGAACCCAATCAGGGATCTGGAATTCTTATGTATGAGCGTGGAAAGGGCATTGCTTCAGAAGCCCAAAAAGATCCTTAGGCCCGACGTCGTCGTCATCGATCCCCCAAGAACCGGGTGTAGGGAAATCATCAAGGGAATTATGGAACTCGGGCCTTCAAGGATAATCTACATCTCCTGCGATCCTGGGACCTTGGCCAGGGATTTGAACTTCTTCCAATTCAGGGGCTATATCCCCGTGAAAATCCAACCCATCGATATGGTGCCCCAAACCTATCACATCGAGAGCGTAACCCTATTACACAAGATATCCCAGGGGAGGTATATTCGTGATTAAGGAGACCCATCTATCGGCCAAAAAGAGGACCATACCCAAGGGGGATCTCATCTTCGATATCTCCGGGTTCAGGAAGGGCAGACGATCCATAAGTCCATTGGCTTCAAGCCGTGTGCTGATAGAGGATTGGGACAACGATCGGATTAGGTGGAAGGAATACGTCGAGAGGTATTTTCTTCAGCTTTACCACGACCAGAGAGCAGGGAGTCTTTTGGACGAGATTATCTCCATTTCCATGGAAAGGGACGTCTGGCTTGTTGGCCTCGAGAAGGACTATCCCTGCCATCGTTTCCTGTTAACACAGATCATTGAAAAGGTCCTCTATGAGAGAGGGGCCATCGCCTCCGTGAAGGACTATTCGGAACAGTACCGCAAGTTTAAGAACATGACTAAATCTCAAGCCATCAAGATTAAAAAGTCCGGGGCTCACTCTTCAGTCCCTGCCTCCCGCTTACTGGGGTAATACCCTTTTCTCGCATCAAACCCTTCTCGTCACTCCCCTGCCCAGGGATGTGTCTCTTCCGGTGCCGCAGTAATACGCATAATCGGCTAGGGTATTGAACTCACGGATATGTCTCTCATGATGGCGTCCTACTAACAGGAAACGGCACCACCCCGTAAAGCAATGCTGTTTCCCATAATCCATCTCTTGAGAGACGGGAGAGATATTGAAATCCGTCAAGAGAATGGATTGCTCGATTACCTCCATAAAATCCGAAGAGAAGGGAACAAAGGAAAACCGCCTCCAATAGTCAAAGTATCCCCTGAAAACCAACTGGGGATCGGGTAATGGAAGACTGCCACCACGTCGTTTAAAAGCCGTAGCCGTGACAAATTGGAGAGTCACATTCCTCATCGAGGGGGAGGCATCATCGTAAAGCTCCTTATAATTCTTGCGGCTAACCCAAGGATCTGCGCTTTCGTTAGAAAAAACCGTATCCGTAATCCTTAAGGGGATACCGCCTATGGTAAGAGATAACCCTTCGCCCGATTCCCTTAAAATCCCCTCCATTCTTTTCCCGACCGAATCCTCCAAGAGGGTGACCCTCAGACGACATGGGGTTCCCGCTTTTATAAAGCCTTCACGGACAAAATCCCTTTCGTGAATCAATTTCTCACTTCCTGGCCTCGCCTTGGCCATAGCCCCCCTGTCTACGTTGCCGAAAAGGGGGGAAAGGGTGAAGGGAATAGCCTTAGACCCCACAATCCTCTTGATCACATTGCTATCCAATTGGGCCAAGAAGGCCAAAAACCCATCATGGAGGCCCCTACCGATATATGCCCTCTTGGATAAATCGGCCTCCGGATGGCAATACATGACAAAAGAGGATGGCATATGCCTTTCTCCTTATGTCATCTCACAACCTCTCAATTTTAAAGAACACGGGCCGCGCCCCATCGCTACAACAGGAGTAGATCAATCCTTCTTTTTTGATCCAGGTGTAGTTTCCCCCAAATCGCAGCCCAGTAACGGCTGGATAGATGTCATGCCAAGCCCAGGTGCAAAAGCCGGAGGGCATCGCCCCCGACTCTTCAACAATAAACTCTTGCCCCACTTCTAGCCGATCGCAATACGGGGACATATCCTCCGCCACTTCCGGGAGGGGGTGGCCGTAAACCTCCTTCGAGCTCAACTTCTTCAACACCGTGATCTTCAGCGGCTGTTTTGCCATTTTTCTCCTCCTTTCAGGAATTACTTTGCCCTTTTCTACTTCATTTCCCTATCAAGATTTTTGTCTTGACCATTGACTCCTCTTTATTTATTACTCCCTTCTCTCAAAGCAATTCTATAAACTCCCCAATCTCAAGTGACCGAGACGGATTGGAAATCAGGTGCTTGAGAAAATAAGGGGACGGATAGGAATAAAAAACAAAAGGGGGGAGGAAAATCCTCTGGCCAGGTTGCCTCATGGGCCTATAGTATCAGAGTAGAATAATGTTGACAAGAAGGAAAAAATCAGGGCCAACCGATCCCGATTTAAGGTTGATGATTTCGTAAAAAGTCGGAATCAGACGGCAAAGAAAAAAGATCCAGATGC
>CBDUXJ010000117.1:0-7460 GCA_965371165.1 uncultured Syntrophobacterales bacterium
AGGTGGTACGGCTTACCAGCGGCTTGGGATCCCCGGCTACACCCACGGCCTCACGGATGCCACAGGGTCGCCCGAGCTCCCCATCAAGGGCTACTGGGTGGACCTCCCCGAGGGGATGGGACTCGAGCTTGAGGTGGAGGACCTGGAGACCGAGACCTCCTCGGGATACCTCGTCTACCCCGTGCCCCAAAAGATCGCCGTAGATGATGAGGTTCGTGAGGAGTTTACCATAGACCACGGGGCCTATGGTGTGAACGATTTCACCCTCGACGAGAGGGTCACAAAGGGAACCGTCGCCTTTCTCAGGGACCAGAAGAAGGCCCAACTGCTGTTCTCGCCCATGTCGTTCAACCCGCAATCGGGCGAGTTACAGCTTCATACGCTCATCCGGGTACGGGTTACCTACGTCCCGGATCAAGGATTAGGGATGCAGGCCTTCGGGTTTCGGACTGCCCCCTTCGGGCTGGCAGCGGCCGATCCCAACTGGCCCCCACTCAGCGACAAACTCTTCAAGATCACCACGACCGAGGAGGGGATCTACCGGGTAACCTACGACGAACTGGTGGCAGCCGGCATGGATACGGCCAGTATCATCCCCCAAAACCTCCACCTGTATAACCGCGGTGTTGAGGTGGCCATGTATGTCTATGGTGAGGATGACGGATACCTTGATCCAGGCGATTACCTCCTGTTTTACGCCGAACCCATCGATACCAAGTATACGAATGAAAATATCTCCTGGCTCGTGGCTGAGGATACTGCCGGCCTGAGGATGGCAGACATTGACGGCACCCCCGGATCTGCCCCGCTCACGAGCGATTTCCTGGATACGGTCCACTTCGAACAAGACTTTCCCCGCGGGTATTGGGGACTAGCACCGGGTGAGGACTCCGTTGACCGCTGGTTCTGGGTCGACCTCCTGACCCTTGAGAAGTTCGTCCTCCCAAACACACCCCAGGATTTCCCCATCGAGCTTCCCGGGGTGAGCACATCAGGGGGAACCGCCACCGTGACCGTGGCCCTCCGGGGGTTCACCACCGATAAGCTTCACCAGATGAGGCTCTCCATCAATGGTACCCAGATCGCCCAGGAGAGCTGGGAAGGACAGGATGAGTACCGCGTGGAAGCCAACATCGACCAGGGGCTCCTCATCTCCGGAGTAAATACCATCACCATCGAACTCGTGGGAACCGAACTCGACGGCTTAGTGCTCGACTGGATAGAGGTCGGCTACCTCAGAAACTTCGACGCTGTAAATGATGTGCTGAGGTTCACCTCCGATCCTACGTCTCTGTTCGTCATCTCGAAGTTCACCGTGGATCAGGATCAACTGTTGGTCTTCGATATCACCGATCCCCTCGATGTAGGACGAATCCAGGGCTTCGTGGTCACACCATCTCCTGGAGGAATACCTCCTTACACCCTCGAATTCCAGGGTCAGGGAGGAACCGCTGATCACACCTACATCACCCTGGGAGCGTCCCAGATACGAGCAGCCCTGGAGATCACCCAGGTGAGCCCACCCACGCTCACCGATACCCAAAACGGGGCCGACTACATCCTCATCACCCACCGGGATATCGGCTGGGAACTTGATGGCACCCCCGCGGGTTGGCTCTCTGACCTCACAGAATACCGCCAGAGTCAGGGGCTCAGGGTCATAGCCGTCGATATCGACGAGATCTACGACGGCTTCAACTACGGCATCTCAGATCCCCAGGCCGTAAAGGACTTCCTGAGCTACGCCTACTACAACTGGCAGTCTCCCGCACCCCAGTACGTGGTGCTTGTGGGCGATACAACCTACGACCCCAAGGGGAACTTCGTCCCTCCGGGACCAAGCGTGCCCACCTACCTCGGCTGGACCCGCTACATGGGTGAGACCGCCATCGACGACTGGTTCACACAGATCGTGGGATCTGACGCCCTCGGCGACCTCTCCCTGGGAAGGCTCCCCGCCGCGGACAAAGCCGAGGCTCAGATCATGGTAGGAAAAATCATCTCCTACGAGGAGGCCCCCAGGGATGAGCCCTGGCAGAAGAGGCTGCTCCTCGTTGCAGACGACCAGGAACCCATCTTCGAGCAGATGAATGAGGCCATAGCAGGACTCATCCCAACGGACTACAGCCTCATAAAGGGCTACCTTGAGGATTACAAAATATCACCCGCAATCCCCCCGGATCTCACCGCACAGATCATCGCCGAGATCAACCAGGGGGTCCTCATAGTCAATTACGTCGGCCACGGCTCCCCGCAGTACTGGGCGCACGAGAGAATCTTACGGACCACCCATATCCCCAGCCTATCCAATGGTCAAAGACTCCCGGTGATGGTCTTGATGACCTGCCTCAACGGCTACTTCGTGATGCCCACTTCCCGGTCTTTCGCGGAAGAGATGCTTCTGGCCGATGGAGCCGGAGCCGTGGCTGCCTTCGCCTCAACGGGCATGACCGATGCCCAGGTCCAGAACCTCCTGGATCAGGGCTTCATGGAGGCCGTCTTCCAGACGGGGATCACCCGACTGGGAGAGGCCGTACACGCTGCCAAGCAGACCCTGCTTGTCAACACGACGGGTCAGGAGGATACGGCCAATAGCTTCTCCCTCATGGGAGACCCGGCCATGACCCTCCCGGTGGAAATCTCGGCAGGCACCTCTGGACCTACAGCCGCGGGAGGCGGCGGTGGGGGCGGGTGTTTTATCGCATCTGCTGCTTATGGGTCGTTCCTCGACGAGCACGTAAACGCCCTGAGATCCTTCAGGGACCGGTGGCTCCTGGAAGGCGCCGTGGGAAGGTGGTTGACAAACACCTACTACACCGTAAGCCCACCGGCAGCCACATGGATCAAGGACCACCACAATACCCGGGCCCTGACACGCATAGCCCTCGCACCCCTTGTGGCCGTCGCAAAGCTCTCAAACCGCACCCTGGTCATCTGCCTCACCCTGCTACTGCTTATAAGCCCCCTCGCCTGGACCCACGGCCTGACAAGGAGGAGAAAATCTTGAGTAAGGAGTAGGCAGTAAGCAGTGCCTCCTTGACGGGGAAGTAGTTATACGTAATAATTCACATGGATTTCCCCTCAATAAGGAGAACATCTCATCTTGAGAAGGGCATTGAAACTGGAGGTCGCTCAAAATCCAATCTGCCTCACATTGAGCGACCCATTTTTTATCGACAAAATAGCCGAATCCTATCGTGGTTTTCTTTCAGGTGGAGAACCAAAGCTGGTGATCCACATCCACCTCTCCGATGAAATTCCCCATATGGTATCCCCATGCGGCGGGGTAATCCGCGAGGGCCCGGGCTTCAGAATTTCCTACACCTACTTTTCGGGCAACGTCGACTTCGCCAAGGGCGAGGGGAATCTTTACACCACCCCCCAAAGGCTTACCCTTGCCCTCAAGATCTTCTCAAGGAATGTATTCATGTTCCTCCTGCTCGATGGGAATGGACTGGTCCTCCATGCCTTGGCCGTTTTGAAGGAGAAGGAGGCTTACGTTTTCTTCGGACCCTCGGGAAGCGGCAAGACCACGGCGGCCACCCTGTCGGCAGGGCATACCATCCTGAGCGATGATCTGGTCTTCCTCCAACCCGCCGGGGGATCATACTGGGTCCATCCCACACCCCCCTGGGGGGATATGCAGGAGGGGAAGAGGGAAAACCGACCTTATCCCCTCAAGGCGGTATTCAAACTTGTAAAGGCCGAAGAGATAGGGATGAAAAAATGTAATGCGCTCCAAGCTCTTTCCGATGTGATCACCTTTCCCCCCAGGTCCACGGACATCATCCCCGCGGACACACTGCTAAACAGGTTTTTCCATCTCGTCACAGGGGTTCCTTTTTATGAGCTCCGTTTCGTTCAAGAGCGATCCTTTTGGCCATGTATCGGCGCACAGCTCCATAAAATTGGCATGAAAAATGCTAGAACATGAGGTTATAGGCATGGAAAAGAAGATACCCATGAGATCGCCTTCGACTGCTTCTCAGATTATCGATGAGGAGGCGGTGGTTATCGTTCCGTCGGAACAGATGGTCAACGTACTGAACGCCGCCGGCTGCCGGATCTGGGATTTGACCGATGGGCGAAGGAGCCTCGCGGAAATCGCTGAGATCCTTAAGCAGGAATTCGATGTCTCCTACGAGACGGCCTTCAAAGACGCCGTCGAATTTACGAGGGACCTTGCGGGAAAAAAGATGATGGAATTCGTAGGGGAAAGGGAGGACGAGGAATAAGGATGACCGACCCTTATACGAGAATTGTCAAGAAAACCCAAGACAGGCTCATCCCATTTATCGTCCACTGGGAATTGACCTCTCATTGCAACCTTCAGTGCCCTCACTGTTATGTCGTTCCCCAGAACTCCAGGGAAGAACTCGCCTTGGGAGAAATCGTCGAGATCCTGGATACCCTGCGGGAAGGGGGGACTCTCTACCTTATTTTCAGCGGAGGAGAAATCCTGACGCGAGAGGGTTTCTTCGACATCGCCTGGACCGCGAGGAAGAAGGGATTCGCGCTGAGGCTCCTGACCAACGGAACCCTCATCGATGAGGGAGTAGCAGATCAAATTGCGGACCTGCACCCATTGACGGTTGAGATTAGCCTCTATGGTTCAAGAGCGGAAACCCATGAAAGGATTACCGCATGCCCTGGTTCCTTTGAACGAAGCTTGAATGCATTAAGGCTTCTGAATGCAAGAGGTATCCGAACCGTCATCAAGAGCCTCACGATGAAAGGGAATGTATCCGAATTTGGGACGATGAAGCAATTGGCCCAAGAGATCGGTTCCCAGTTTATCTACGATACGGTCATCATTCCAAAAATGGATGGATCGATGGAACCCTGCATGCATCGCCTTGATCGAGAGGAGCTCTATACCTTGCTCTACCCCGAAGTCCGGGAAACGAAACAGCATGGTGCTCCCCGAGAGGATGATCTCTCCTGTTGCGCCGGCGTGAATGCCTTCTCCATCTCTCCTTACGGAGACGTGTACCCCTGTGCTGGGTTTAAGGAGAGTGGGGGGAATTTGAGAAAACATTCCCTCTCCGAAATTCAACATTCCCCTATCTTCTCCAAGATTAGATCCATCACCCTATCAGACCTGCGGGAATGCAGGGAATGCGAGTTCATCCACTACTGCAACCGATGCCCAGCCCTTGCGTGGATGGAGACCGGGGATCTCTTGGGACCCTCTCGAGCGGATTGTCTTTTGGCCGGCATAATCAAGAGCATCATCGATGATAAGCGAGAACGGGCCGGAATTGAGGCTCAGATGAGATAGCCCACCATCAGATCAGCGAGGAAGACCCTAAATGAAAAAGGAAACGAAGAAGAGAAAAAAATACGAGAAGCCGAAAATCATCTACCGCAAGGAGATTGAGACCTTGGCCGCCGCCTGTGATTCGGCCTGGG
Organism: uncultured Syntrophobacterales bacterium; assembly: GCA_965371165.1. GTDB lineage: Bacteria > Desulfobacterota > BSN033 > WVXP01. The sequence goes on from CBDUXJ010000117.1 coordinate 5,413, forward strand.
ATGGCTATGGTGTATGCAGAATCGTTTTCCCCTGCACAAGGGTGTTGTCATAAACCGCTATGGAAGATGTTCGATACCAAAAGGTAATCCACCATTTGATCCTGGGACACCTCGGCAACGGAAAGAAGATCGCGTTGCGGGTATCCGGAAGGAGCATGCACCCCTTGATGAGAAAAGGGGATCCCATTCACATAGAAAAATGCGACCCGAGGGCGCTCTCTAGCGGGGACATCATCACATTCAAGAAGGACGACGTATATGTAACTCATAGGCTGTTGTGGGTACTGAGAAAAGGCGATACTATCAGATTCATAACGAAGGGAGACAACGAGATAACGCTCGATCCACCCGTTTCGCCGGGCCAGATCCTCGGAAAGGTAGTTGACCTGGGGAGAGCCGATCACATCATCCACCTCGAGCGTCCATCCTGGCGTTTCATCAATCGCTTCTTCGGAATGATCTTCCTGGTGGAGGCGGTTTCCATTCTTCTCTATCGGTTTGCAGCAGGCAAGTTTATCCCTTTAAGGACATTCGTCCATGTCACCTTAAAACCATCCCACTTCTATCGCCGTCTCAGGAAAAGAGGCCTCAATTTCGCGACGCGAATCATCGCCTGAAGTGATCCCACGCCCGTTTCACCGTTTCCCATATATCGCTAAGGATTATAAGATCTCTGAAAAAGTCGCTCATCGCTGCTCAAGAATATTTTTTCGACCATTCTAAAGTTCGCTTCACCACTTGTTAGAATGTGCAGGGCCCTAACCGCATGACTGCAGCACCGCAGCACTGCAACACTCTATAATTTGGCGCTCAGAGCTCCTTTTTCCCGATTTTAAGAGATTTTGTTACTAATACTGTGTAAGGCTTCCGTCCATTTTGGCCTTCCTCAAGGCCTTTTGGAAGAGAAGGAGACTGAGGGGCAGCATGATCGCCGTGAAGAGAACCAAGGCGAGGATAGAGGGGAGGAGGTCCACCGTGGAATATCCCTGGAGAAGGGCCAACCTCATCCCCTTCAATGAGTGAGTGATGGGCAGAAGGTAGGAACATTTTTGCAGCCAGCCCGGGAAGACCTCGATGGGATAGATAACCCCACCCAAGAAACCCGAAAGACTTGAGAAGACCCAGCTCAAGGGGTCTCCCTTTTTGAAGGCCATGATAAAACTGGCCGAGATAATTCCAAAGCCGCCCAAAGAGGTAATACTGAGCAACAGAATCAATATCGCCGCCGGAATGTTTGCTCCCTTCATGTTCACCCCGAAAACCGCCACGCCCAGTACGAGGTAGACGATCACCCTGAGGGTTGTCCAAATAAAACTCGAAAGTGACGAAGAGAAGAGGATGGTAGGGACGCCCGTCTGCGTTACCATTAAGGCCTCTAAGGTACCCATCTCCTGTGCGCTGCTGATGGTCCCGGTGATACTATACTGGGCAACGCCGATGTACCCGGAGAAAGCGATTCCTATTAAAACGAAGGAAAAATAGTCCCCTCCATAGGGTTGGAGGGAGGAGACCAGTACTTCGCCGAACAACCTGGAGAGAAAGAAAAAGGTTAGGATGGAGATAAAGATCCCCGCGAACTGCATCAAAAAGGAGAGTTTATAGCTGGCCGCATCTCCGAAGTCCCTCATAACGAAGGCCAGTGGTTTTCTTAGTTGGTAGAACATACTACCCCTTTTCACCTTCAAGCCCCTCATCTGAACCCCGACTTGAAGTCACTCGAGAGAAGATCTCCTCAAGTGTTCTCTCATCGGGGGAACACCCGACGACTTTACCCCCATGGGTTACGATGGCCTCGATGACCCGAGATATAGTCCATCGGTCATTGGTGGCCACCTCGATGATAATCCCCCTTCCCGGTAAAGTTTCCCGCACCTTGAAGGGGAAACGATCCTTCAATCCCTCCATGAGGCCTTCCGCAGGTTTCTCCAGTTCGATGAGATACCGCTTCTTCTCATCCAGTAGAGCCCTCATCTCGTCCAAAGTCCCGCAGGCCTTGATTTTGCCCCTGTCGATGAGGAAGAGGCCACCAAGATCATCTACGCTCTCAC
>CBDUXJ010000118.1:0-7421 GCA_965371165.1 uncultured Syntrophobacterales bacterium
GAAGGGCTGCGTTGCGCTTCATCTTTAGTCACTGCGGCGTACTGGTAAGTACGCCGCAGTGACTAAAGATTCGCGCGCCTTGCATCTGGAGCTTTTTACTGTGCCGTATGATTTATGACTTTTTACGAGACCATCAAGTAACAAGCTCTAAACAAATACAAAGCACTAATGATCAAATGACCAAAAGGTTTAGGATTTAAATATTCGTATTTAGAATTTGGTGCAACTATCTAAAGCAGTATATATAGCATTGGGCGACGGTTTGGCTTGAGAGCGGAGGGGACCATGAAAATTCCCTTTTATAAAATGAGCGGCAGTGGAAACGATTTCATCATCGTTGATAATCGGGAAGGAATTTTGGAGGGAGTGAACCTCCCGCAATGGGTGGAAAAGATCTGCCGGCGAAGATTCTCTACCGGGGCGGATGGGGTCATCCTTTTGGAAAATTCCCCCAAGGCTGACTTTAAATGGCGCTTTTTCAATGCCGATGGTGGCGAGGCGGAGATGTGTGGCAATGGGGGCCGATGTGTTGCGAGGTTTGCCTCTTTAACCGGCATTTCGGGCAAGTCCCTATCCTTTGATACGCTCTGCGGAGTGATGAGAGCGGAGGTCGCCGGGGAAAGGGTAAAACTGGGGATGGGAAACCCCTCGGATTTGAGGTTGGATTACCCGATATCCATTGATGGAAACGAATATATCGTCAGCAGTATCAATACGGGGGTACCCCACGTTGTCCAGATGGTGGAGGACTTGGAGAATTATGACGTCTCGAGGTTCGGCCCTGCGATCCGGTTTCATCCGCTCTACCAACCCGAGGGAACCAATGCCAACTTCATCGAGGTAAGGGACGTACACACCATCCATATCCGAACCTATGAAAGGGGTGTGGAAGATGAAACCCTGGCCTGCGGGACGGGGGCCGTCGCCTCTGCCTTAATCGGGGCCTCAAAGGACTTGGCCTCTTCGCCTACTTCGGTACATCCCAAGAGCGGGGAGGTGCTGACCATTTACTTTGAAGAGAAGGGCAGTGGTTTCACCGACATCTTTTTGGAGGGGGATGCCCGGGTAGTTTACGAGGGGCAATTGTGGGAAGAGGCTTACATGGGGCAATGAACTATACCCTAATAATTTATAGGTGACGACATAAATATTTCATCCTGTCAAAAGAGGAGAATTGAGATGATAAAGGCCATCGTCGTTGGAGGAGCCGGTAGGATGGGGGGAAGGATCATTCACACCATCCACGAGGCGGAGGGGATCGAGGTCTCGGGAGCGGTTGAGCGGCCGGATCATCCCTTCCTAAATCGGGATGTCGGTGAAGTGGTGGGGTTAGGGGAGATAGGGGTACTCCTGGAGGGGGATATAGAGGGGGTCATCGAGGCCGGCCAAGTGGTGATCGATTTTACGAACCCAGAGGTCTCGTTGAGGAGTTTGGAGGTAGCCTCGGGAGGTGGCGTGGCCATGGTCATAGGGAGCACGGGCTTCACCCCTCAACAGACGGATAAGGTAGCCCGTTTGGCGAAGAAAACGCCCTGTGTGCTTTCCCCCAACATGAGCGTGGGTGTCAACCTGATGTTCAAGCTGGTAGGGGAGATCGCCCGGATATTGAGAGACGAATATGACGTTGAGATCGTGGAGGCCCACCATCGGTTTAAGAAGGATTCCCCCAGCGGGACGGCCATGAAGCTGGGGGAGATCATCGCATCGGCTTTAAACAGGGACTTCCCCCAGGTAGGTGTATTCGGGCGTAGGGGGGATATCGGGGAGCGGAAATTACAAGAGATCGGTATGCAGGTGGTTAGGGCTGGGGACATTGTCGGAGAGCATACGGTCATCTTTGGGGGCCTGGGTGAGAGGTTGGAAGTGACCCACCGTGCCCATAGCCGCGATAATTTCGCCCGTGGGGCAGTGAGAGCGGCCAAATGGGTGACAACCCAGCCCAGCGGTCTCTATGACATGGGGGATGTTTTGGGCTTGAAATGACCCCTTCCCCTTAAAAGGTTACTTATTAACCTATGGTGACCATGGAGGCCAAAACGAACGGTTTTTAACCGCTGAGAGGGTGATGCGATGAAGATGCAAAATTCCATTCGACTTTTTGAAGAGGCACAGAAGTACCTCTGCGGGGGGGTAAATAGTCCGGTGAGGGCTTTCAAGGCTGTGGGGATGACCCCCCTATTTATCGAGCGTGCCCAGGGTTCGAAGATCTACGACGTCGACGGCAACGAATATGTCGACTACGTTGGGTCATGGGGACCGATGATCTTGGGGCATGCCCATCCCGAGGTGGTTTCCGGTTTAAAGAAAGCAGTGGAACGGGGAACCAGCTATGGAGCGCCCACGGAGTTGGAGGTGGAGTTGGCGAAAGAGGTGACGAGGGCCTTTCCCTCTATGGAGCAGGTGAGGATGGTCAGCTCAGGGACGGAGGCGGCCATGAGCGCTATCCGCCTGGCAAGGGGTTACACGGGGAGGGACAAAATCATTAAGTTCGAGGGATGCTACCACGGGCACGCCGATAGTCTCTTGGTCAAAGCGGGCTCTGGTGCCACAACGTTCGGGATTCCGGATAGCAAGGGGGTTCCAAGCGATTTCGCACAAAATACCCTTACGGCCACCTTCAACGACCTCCAGTCCGTTGAAAGGTTAATTGAGGCCCACGGCGGAGAGATCGCCTGTATCATCGTTGAGCCCATTGCCGGGAATATGGGAGTCATCCCGCCGGAGGAGGGATTCTTGAAAGGGCTGAGAGCCATATGTGATGACAAGGGAATCGTCCTCATTTTCGATGAAGTGATTACTGGGTTCAGGGTCTCTTATGGAGGGGCCCAAGACCTCTATGGGGTGAGGCCGGACTTGACGTGTTTGGGAAAGGTGATCGGAGGGGGATTACCGGTGGGGGCATTTGGGGGGAGGAAAGAGATCATGGAGAGGCTTGCCCCATCCGGCGATGTCTATCAGGCGGGAACCCTTTCAGGTAATCCCCTCGCCATGACCGCCGGGTTGATAACCCTCCGAATCCTTCGACGGGAGGGGATCTACGAACAATTGGCGCAAAAATCCGATTTCCTGTGCAGGGGGGTTCGAGAGATCGCAGAAGAAGGGACGCTTCCCTTCACCTATAACCAGGTGGGAGCGATGGCCACGTTTTTCTTCACGGAAGGACCGGTAAGAAATTTTTCTACGGCCAAAAGGAGCGATACAACCCTCTTCAGCCGATTTTTCTCCGGCATGCTCAATCGATTCATTTACATCGCCCCTTCTCAATTCGAAGCCCTCTTTCTCTCCTTGGCCCACACGGAGGATGATCTCAGGAGAACCTTGGAGGCCTGCAGGGATGTGTTTCTGGAGATCTCAGCCGAACGCAGGCCATGAATCGGCTGCCTTTGTGAGCTGCGGCTAGCCCATTCTCGAAGGCCAACTTTTCATTGGCGGACCACTCGATATAGGTGTGCAGATGTTTCTCCTTCTTTTAGCGGGCGACACCGGGGAGAATCTCGGATGGCGATCGTTGAGCATCCCCCCTTAAGGCATCAGGGTTCGGAGGAACCGTTCCTCTTCGCTCTTTCGATGAGCTCGATGAGGCTGACTATTTTCGATTTGGGTTTTGCGTAGACCGAGCGATTCAGTTCTCCCGGGGTGAAGTTTTCCCTCAGGTAGGTTTCGATCTCCACCCTCTCCCACCAGCAGTCCATGATCTTACGGCAGGGGAGATTCCGGTTGGAGCTCCGACAGTATTGAAAGGAAACCTGGTGTCCCAAGAGCCTGCACCGAATTTCCAGGGAATCGTACTTTTCGATGGATTTCCCTTTCCGAACCATTTGAGGAAAATTGGACATTCTTCGGGGAGACCATTCCCACGGGCTGGCCCGTGGGAATGGTCAGAGGTTTAAATCTCCTTGCCTCCCTTCATCTTTTTGGGTTTGGGCAATCCCTCGATGGCCTCAAGGGATTTGTTCATCTCCTCCTGGGGGAGGGGGTAATCGACCAATTTCCCGCTGAAATAGGCATCGTAACCGGTGAGGTCCATCAAGCCGTGGCCGCTCCAGTTGAGGAGGATTACCTTCTCCCTCCCTTCCTCCTTAGCCTTTTTTGCCTCCTCGATAACCGTGCAGATGGCGTGGCTCGTCTCGGGGGCGGAGATAAAGCCCTCCGTCCTTGCCCAGAGGACGGCCGCCTCATATGCCTCTAATTGGTTGTACGCCCTAGGTTCGATGAGGCCTTCGACGATACATTGGCTTACCAGGGGAGCAATGCCGTGATAGCGAAGTCCTCCAGCGTGAATGGGAGGTGGGATGAATTTGTGTCCCAGGGTGTACATTGGCAATAGCGGCGTGGTCTCCGCGGTGTCCCCGAAATCGTAGGAGAAGGGTGCTCGGGTCATGGTGGGGCACGAGGTGGGTTCCGACGGGACGATGGTGATCTCTGCCCCGTTAATTTTGTCCAGCACGAAGGAAAAGGCCAAACCCGAGAAATTGCTTCCGCCCCCTGCGCAACCGCACACCACATCCACCTTCTTCTCCCCTAACTTTTCCAGCTGTTTCTTGGCCTCAAGGCCGATAATGGTCTGGTGCATCAGGACGTGGTTGAGGACGCTTCCAAGGGAGTATCGGGTGTCCTTGGAGGTGACGGCATCCTCAATGGCCTCGCTGATAGCGATGCCTAAACTTCCCGGAGAATCCGGGTTTTCCTCGAGGATTTTCCTGCCCGCATTGGTTTCCTTGCTGGGGCTGGCAATGCAGTTGGCGTTCCAGCAGTTCATCATCAGCCTTCTATAGGGCTTCTGGTCATAGCTGATTCTCACCATGTACACCTTGCACTCCAGGCCGAATAGGCAGGTAGCGAAGCTCAGGGCGCTTCCCCACTGTCCCGCCCCTGTCTCGGTAATCATCCTCTTAATGCCGAAAGCCTTATTATAGTAAGCTTGGGCCACTGCTGTGTTGGGCTTGTGGCTTCCCGGGGGGCTCACCCCCTCGTTCTTGTAGTAGATTCGGGCTGGAGTGCCGAGAGACTCTTCCAAGCTATATGCCCGATATAAGGGCGTCGGGCGCCACAGGAGATATTTTTCCATCACCTCATCGGGGATGTCGATCCAACGCTCCTGGCTCATCTCCTGTTCTATGAGGTTCATGGGGAAGACCGGCGCTAATGCATCGGGTCCGATGGGCTCGCCCGTGGCAGGATGGATCGGGGGCTGAAGGGGATCGGGTAAATCGGCCTGGATATTATACCACTGCTTGGGTATTTCATCTTCCGTCAAAAACACTTTCACTTGTTTCATAAACGCCTCCTTTCCAATGATGGGATGAATTCTGGAATCCTTTCGTTTCGGGAACATCCCCCCTTTCTACAACCATATTCACTTACTAATCCATTGAGGTCCCAATAAAGAAGGTGAGAATTGAAGTACCTTGCTTACCTGGGAACTATGACAACCTATAAAACGGCATTCAATAATATCAAACCCGCTCTTCATGTCAAGAAAATTCCGTTGGGAGTGGCCTGGTTTTCTTGAGAACACCGTTGCCCATAAGCGAAATCTGAAGGACAAGGGTGTTCGTTTATGAAAAATAGAATTTGCCATATAATCGGTAATTTTTTGCATCCTGTGGACAGTTTTTCCTCCCTTATATTCGGAAACGGAATTGCCTTGGTCTGATCTTTAGGGAGTAAGATGGCCGTTGACACCTCTTACATATTCGCATACGATGAGCGCGACTCGACATGGGGAAGCCTTTCCACATCCCTTGTTTGTCTTAAAAGGAAATAGTGTGGACGATATGAAATCCCTCACCAAGAGCATGAGATTGGCCGAGGGGGCTGGGGAGTTGGTTTCGGCCCTTGAGGAGATGGAGTTTAAGATTGCGTTGATTAGCGGTGGTTTCGACTTCTTCACCGAGGTGTTGAAGGACAGATTGGGATTCGACTACGCCTTCGGGAACCAATTGGAGATCGAAGGAGGGAGGTTGACGGGAAGGGTAAAAGGGAAGATAATCGATGCGAAGGGAAAGGCGGAAATCGTCGATGAAATTTGCAGGAGGGAAGGAGTTACCAGCGAAGAAGTTGTGGCCGTGGGGGACGGGGCAAACGATCAGATCATGGTCGCCAACGCCGGGCTGGGGATCGCCTTCAACGCAAAGGACGTTTTGAAGAAGGTGGCCGATGGTTCTCTCACCAAGGATCATTTGAAGGGGGTGTTATATTGCCTCGGTATAAGCGACTTTGATTTGGGCAGATAGCCTTACGCCGAGTGAAGATACGGATGGAGGGGACGGGTTAGGTGGTCAAGGCGGTCATTCTGGATTTCGATGGGACATTGGCGGTATTGAACATGGATTTCTCAGAGATGAAGGAGGAGATCCTCAACCTCATCGAGAAGGACGGGGTTTGTCGGGAATCCTTGAGGGAACAATACGTACTCGAAATAGTCGATGAAGCCTACTCCATTTTGCTGGAAAGGGGTCGCCCTTTGGCGGAACAATTCAGGGAGAAGGCCCAAAAGATGTTGCGCGAGAAAGAACTGGAGGCGGCCTCCAAGAGCCGCCTCTTACCGGGAGTGGAATCCATGCTGAGGAAACTGAGAATGGCGGAGGTGAAGGTTGGTATCATTACCAGAAACTGTGATCGTGCGGTTCGGATGATCTTTCCCCATATCGAATCCCTGTGCGATGCTTTCCTGCCGAGGGATTCCGTGGAAAGGGTCAAACCGGATCCCCATCACCTGGCAACGCTCCTCGATATATTGGGAGTGTCCCCACAACATGCCATTATGGTGGGGGATCATCCCATGGATATTCTCGCCGGCAAAAGGGTTGGCATGCGGACGGTTGGGGTATTAACGGGGAGGACCACTGGGGATGAACTTCTGGAAATGGGGGCAGATCATGTCTTAGATAGCGCATCCCAGGTCACCAGGTTGATTGCGAGACTGAGTCGATAGCCTTTATTATCCCATCGGATTACCCTCCGGGGCAGGAAAGCGCCCCATCTCTCATGATTTTTTCCTCTATCTCCTTTGGGAGGACTCATGCCATAGGAAGACTTTATGGCTTTCCCTTCCGTTCGGTTGATCCCTCCGGTTTGCTCCCGGCGTGACCCCAAGACCGAAGGCTTACCCCGAAGTCTCAGGGCTGAGGGCCCACGGCGAAGCCCCCCTGTTCTCGAAGGGTACCCCACTTCTCCAGCAGATTACGCTCGGAGACAGAGGTGTCCTTCAGAAACACAAAAAACTCCAGAAACTCAAGAAACTCGGGAAACACCAAAAACGTCGTATATTGACATTGGGAGTCGTATGAAATAAGATTATCTGCGTTTGAGTACGTTTTTAAGGAAGGCTATCTTTATAGGAAAGTGGAAAGTCAGCCTAGTGCTTCGATCCGCAATTACGGTGACGTATTTTGGCGACTTATCTCAAAAATATTGCT
>CBDUXJ010000119.1:0-7387 GCA_965371165.1 uncultured Syntrophobacterales bacterium
TGATCCCTCATGGAGAACTCATTTGTTGTGGATTCAACAAGCTACAGAATAATCCCTGTAAGTAGCAGTGAATTCCGGAATAAAGGTACTTAGACATCGGATACCCCCAATTCGTCCTTGCTTTTGTCACCCTATTGGAATACATTTTATCAAAAGATAGGCCATTTTCGGGAGGTTTCATAGAGGAAAAAGAAGAGGACACGTAATGGTAATCCTCGTCACAGGGGGTGCCGGATTCATCGGATCGCATCTGTGCGGGCGCTTAATGAGCGAAGGCCATCAGGTAGTCTGTCTGGACAACTTCAACGATTTCTACAACCCTGGAATCAAGAGGAGGAACATCCAGGAAGCGATTGGAGAGGTCCAGTTTGAGCTGATCGAAGGAGATATTCGCGATACACAGCTCATTACCCGGATATTCCGAGATCAGACTTTCGATGTCATCGTCCATTTGGCTGCCAGGGCAGGCGTGCGTTCCTCCATCGATTTCCCGAAATTATACGAGGAGGTCAACGTCCAGGGGACCATAAACCTTCTCGAATCCTGCCGAGAATTCGGCACCAAGAGCTTCGTTTTCGCCTCCTCATCCTCGGTTTACGGGGGAAACAGAAAGGTCCCCTTTTCCGAGGAGGACAGAGTTGAAACCCCTATCTCTCCGTATGGCGTTACAAAGAGGGCTGGAGAGCTTTTCTGTTACTCCTACCACCGTCTCTTTGACATCAATATTACCTGCCTTAGGTACTTCACCGTCTACGGGCCTCGACAGAGACCCGAGATGGCCATCCATAAGTTCACCCGCCTCATCGATGGAAGTGAGAAGGTTCCCATGTATGGGGATGGCCAATCCATGAGGGATTATACGTACATCGACGATATCATCGATGGAACCCTGGGAGCGATCTCCCGAAATAAGGGTTACGAGATCTATAATCTCGGAGAGTCCTGCACCATCAGGTTGGTCGATCTGATTCGGATGTTGGAGGAGGCCCTCGGGAAAACGGCGATCATTGAAGGGTTGCCCGAGCAACGGGGCGATATGCCCATCACCTATGCGAATATCGAAAAGGCCCGGAGGAAGTTGGGTTATACTCCATGGGTTTCCATGGATGAGGGAATAGGGCGGTTTGTCGAATGGTACAGGCAAAACCCTTTTCCTTGATTCCAAATGCGGCCAAGAGGCGAGATGCCTTTGCCGTCGTTTGTCGGTCTCAAGGGGTCGGCGACCGTTACGGATGGAAGGATAGAGAGTCCGGAGGGTAGGATGCCTATTTATGAATACCGATGCCTGGATTGTGGCAAGAAGTTCGAGATCTTACATTTGTCCGCTGAGGAGGTCCACCTCCCCGAATGTAAATACTGTCACAGTCGCAACGTACGGAAACTCATCTCGAGGGTTCGGGTGGTGCGGTCAGAGGAGAGCAGGCTGGAGTCGTTGATGGATCCCTCAATGATAGGAGGGCTGGATGAAAAGGACCCCAGGAGCCTGGCCAAGTGGATGAAACGGATGGGCAAGGAAATGGGGGAAGAGGTGAGCGACGAGGAGATCGAACAGGTAATCGAGGACGCAGCCGGCGGGGCGGACGCCGGGGAATCGGTAGAATAAAATGGGTCTCGATAAGCCTTTGACCTCCAAGGCGATAAGTGAACGAGACCCTCCTGAGCTCATCTCGATGTGCCGTAGACATAAATCCCGGGCTGTTGGATTTATCCCGGAATGTCTTCATTTCACGGGAAGGCCCGGCTTGGAGGCTTCAAATTGTCGCTCCAGCTCACCCAGTTGCTCCGCTACTGAATCCCACTCCCGTGTCAATCCATTGATCTTCTCCTTCAGGTCTTGCCGAGATTTGTGCATGCCGTGTATTTGGGTCGAGTCACGATAGATCTCAGGCTGGGCCAATTCGCGGTTCAATTGGTCCAAGAGGGCGGTGGATTTGTCGATCTCCTCTTCCAATAGGCCGAGCCGTTTCCTCAACGGAGACGATTCTCGGTGGAAACGGTTTCGCCATTCAGCCTCAGCCCGCCTCTGCTCTTGGGTTTTCCTCCGCGTGGTTCTCTCGCCATCGACCACTTCCTTTCGGCTTTCCCGCAGCGACGAACTTCCTTGATCGTGAGCCCAGATGCGCTGGTAATCATCGAAGTTCCCCGGAAAGAGATCCAGGGCCTTGTCTCGGATAACAAGGATTTTGTTGGCAACGGCGTTGATTAAGTGACGATCGTGGGTGATAAGACACAGGGTGCCGCCGTACTGCCGAAGGGCTTCCTCCAATGCCTCACTGGAGGGAATGTCCAGATGGGTGGTGGGTTCATCCAGCAATAAGAGGTTCGCTCGGGCCATGAGCATCTTGCAGAGCAGCAGACGGCTTTTCTCTCCACCGCTCAACAGGGACACCCTTTTTACGGTGTCCTCGTCCTGAAATAGGAAGACCCCCAATACGGCCCGAAGCTTCCCGAGGGATTGATCACCCGCCACAGACCGTAACTCCTCCAAAACCGTATTCTGGGGCGAAAGATGCTCCATCTGTCGCTGGGAGAAGGAGGCAATGTGAATGTTGGGGTTCACCAGGCGTTCGCCCTCTTCGAAATCCAGATCCCCTGACAAAATGCGCATAAGGGTTGTCTTTCCAACACCGTTGGGGCCCAGAAAGGCGATCCGATCCTCCCGTAAAACGGAGAGGTTGATATCGCGATGTACTACTTGCGAGCCGTAGGATTTGGAGACATGTCGAAGTTCGATCAACGTCTTGGTTGGCCTCGGAGGAGGCGGAAATTCGAAGTGAATCGATTTGGAGCGCCGGGGTGGGTCTATACGGTCCATACGCTCCAACAGCTTGATCCGGCTTTGGACCTGTTTGGCTCGGTCCTTTCGAACACGGTTCTTCTCGATAAAGCGCTGTATTTGTGCGATCCTTTCTTGCTGTTTCCTGTAAGCAGCCCACCTGTTTTCCTCCCTCTTCGCCTTTTCGGCCCGGTAGAAGTCATAGTTTCCGGCATAAGAGATGAGCTTACAGACATCGATTTCAACGATTCGGTCCACCACTCGGTTCAAAAAGATCCGGTCATGGGAGATAATCAAAAGGGCTGAGGTAACCCCCTTGAGGTAGTCCTCTAACCAGAGAAGGGATTCCAGGTCCAGATGGTTTGTAGGCTCGTCCAACAGGATGAGATCGGGAGCTGAGAGCAGGATTCTGGCCAGGGAGGCCCGCATAATCCATCCTCCGCTCAGGGATTCAATGGGAAGGTTGAAATCCTCTTCGCGGAAACCCAGGCCGGAGAGGATCTTTTTGGCCCGGGACTCCAGTTGGTAGCCTCCCAGATTGTTGAACCGCTCCAAGAGGTATCCCTGACGATTGGCCAGTCCCAGCAATGTGTCCCCACCTTCAGCCCTACCGAGTTCCCCTGAGATTCTGTTCATCTCGGTTTCAATCCTCTTGAGCTCTTGGGCGACATCCGTGACGTGGTCCAAAACCGATTTGCCAGATAATTCTATAACCTCCTGGGGTAAGTATCCGATTCTCAAACCCTTGGGCTTTGCTATTTTGCCGGAATTCGGCGTCTCTAAGCCCAACAACATCCTGAGGATGGTCGTTTTGCCGGTTCCATTTTCACCAACCAGACCTACCCGATTGCTGGGGCCGATGAACAGTTCACAGTCGACAAAGAGGTCTTTTTTGCCGAAATATTTATCCAGATGTTGAATGCTGATCATAGAACTCGGTCCTTCGATTTACTCGTGAGCAGAATTGCTAACCCTTTCAAGGATGAATAGCACATTTTGGGCCGCTGTCAATTGGTACATCGCTGGATTTCCCTGAGCTTTCAGGGGACTCCCTTGTCCTTGAGCATAATCTGAGGGACAAGGGTCATCTAGAAGGGGAAATCCAAAACACACTTTTCCCTTACCCCGCCTACTGCTTGCTGCCTACCCCCTCCTTCCTCTTCCCTCTTCAATCCTAGCTCCTCACCTCACACCCTTTTTCCCCTCCCAACTGCAGCACTGCAGGACTGCAACACCAAAGCACTATTTTTTGACCGCAACACTGCAGCACTGCATAACGGCAGCACCCCCGAAATTGTCACCTCGGGTCTTGACATATCTCATGAAATTGAAGGAAAATAGGTAAGGACTACCCCGTTATTAATGGTAAATCGATACCTCACAAAGGAGCAAATCCAAGGGCTTTGTCGTCTCTTGTATCTTCCCTTCACCCGAGTAATGGATTGGGGGGTTGAATAGTATTGGAGGAAAGAGCTTGTTATGGGGAGAGGATATGTAATGGGGAATGACGGATTACCATTTTCAGAAAGGAGAGAATATGCCGGAAATAGAACGTGCTCTTGCGGTGTTCATCGACTTTGAAAATCTCGCTTTGGGATTGAAGGGGAAACGAACAAAGAAGATCGATATTCAAAAAATTCTGGAACGCCTGGTCGAAAAGGGTAAGATCATCGTTAAAAAGGCGTATGCGGACTGGACCAATTACGATGAGTATAAAAAAACGTTTCACGAAGCGGCCATTGAGCTCATGGAGATCCCCAAAAGGGGTATGGCCGGGAAAAATTCGGCAGATATTCGGCTGTGCGTAGATGCAATTGACCTTTGCTACTCCAAGGAGCACATCGACACCTTCGTCATTGTTTCGGGTGACAGCGATTTCTCTCCATTGGTCTCCAAGCTCAAGGAGAACGGAAAGCACGTCATCGGCCTGGGGATGAAGGGTTCTAGTTCTCACCTGCTCATCGACAACTGCGATGAGTTCACTTATTATGAAGACCTTGAACGACCCGTTGGAATCCCGCCCAAGATTGGAAAGGATCTCCCCAAGAGGAAAAAGGATGCATTTCAGCTCCTGATCGATTCGGTGGTCGCCCTGGTTAGAGAGAATAAGGAGATCCTCTGGTCCTCCATGGTCAAACAGACAATGAAACGGAAGAAGCCCTCTTTCAGCGAGCATTATCATGGTTACCGAACCTTCAGCGACCTCCTGGAGGACGCCGAGAAGAGGGGCCTAGTCCGGCTCAAAACCGACCCTAGGAGCAATACCTATATCGTGGTCGGCTTCGGTAAGGAATCCGATGATGCACAACAATGGTGACGGCTTGAGGAGATACCCCATACCCGGACGTTACATACCCCTATAATTGGAGCGAAAGATGAAGGGAAATTCGGTTGACGTCGGTGATTTGATAGACGATTACTGCCCCCCCTGTCGCTTGCTGTTGAGTCATGATGTTGCGGCGGTGGTCGAAGGTGAGATCAAGAAGGTCCGGTGCAGGACATGCCTCAACGAACACCCCTATCGGCATGGTAAAGGAGGGCGCAAGGAGAAGGATGATATCAAATCCCTCTGGGATCAAGTCCTGTCCAAGATGCCCAAACCGCCAAAAAAGCAATAGATGCCCTGGTGTTTTTAGGAGGAGAGGTGGAGAAAGTCATCGAGGGGATCCATTTCATTCCAGGCCAGGATGAGATGATACCCGATTCCCACGTCTATATCCTGGGAGATAGTCATTCTCACGACCTATCAATGGTAGACGTGGGTCTGATTGGGAAGGGTGAGTGGAAATTGAACCAGATTGAGCAGGCGGGAATCGGGTTAAAAGATATCAAAAGGATCATTCTTACCCATACCCATTTCGATCACATCGGCTGCATCAAGGAAGTCATAAGGGAACTTCCCGATGCGGAGATATGGGTTCACCAAATCGAAGGGGACTATCTGGAAAAGGGCGATGAGAGGATCATCCATGGAAATGAGATGTTTGCCGATTTCATACGGTCTCAGTATGGCGTAAAAGATGGCTTCTATCGATTTTCCATCCACCGGAAGCTTGCTGAAGGGGAGGTCCTGGAGATAGGTGGCTTGAGGTGGGAGGTGCTCCATATCCCCGGCCATTCCGCCGGAGGGATCGGCTTATACAACTCCAAAAACAAGGTGCTGATCCCAGGGGATACCCTATACGCGGATTACAATATCGGAAGGTTCGACTTGTATAGTGCTGACGGAAATCAATTGAGGCGCTCTTTGGAAAGGTTGGCCCAACTCGACGCTGAGGTACTCTTGCCCGGGCATAATCGAATTCTGAAGGAGGGGGCCGGGGAATCAATAAGGGAAACGGTCGTCCGTTGGAGGCAATACCTAGTGTAAATCCTTTCCAATTCCTTCATTTCCCGCTTATGAGGGGACCTACCTGCAAGTGTCACTGGACTGATCACCAGCGTTACCCGGAATTCAAGGGAAATTTTCATGGTGCTGGTGATTCTCCCGATCAACGGCTCGACAAGGGAGAAAGGAGCGGCTTTCCACTACGACCGCTGGTATTGTCAAAAATACTAGGAGAGATCTCTGAAAAACTCGCTCTTCGCTGTTCAAAATATTTTTTCGACCATTCTAAAGCTCGCTTCACTGCAAACTCAAAACTCGCCCTCCAGGCTCAAACATTGAGTTTGCGGCCGTTTCGCTAAGAATGGTTACCGAAAAAATCTTAATTCGCGCTCAGAGCTCGTTTTCCTTGTTTTTCAGAGACCTCAAGGAGCGGTACCCGCCTTAGCTTTGGTGTGAAAGGAGGAGAATCAGGATGAATCCCTCGAGAAACGTCGCTATCCTCATATTTGATGAGGTGGAGGTCCTCGATTTTTGTGGCCCCTTCGAGGTTTTTTCGGTTGCAGGAAGAGGTGATAATCTCAACCCCTTTACCGTTTACACCGTTGCAGAGAAGTCCGAGCCGATAATGGCCCGAAATCACCTCAGTGTTAATCCGCGATATACCATTATGGATTGCCCTCAGCCCCATATTCTGTTAGTCCCAGGGGGTTATGGCACCCGGAGGGAAATGTACAATACAACCTTGATCGATTGGATCAAAGGCCGTTCGCGGGAAGCGGAGCTGGTGCTGTCTGTTTGCACGGGGGCTCTCCTGTTGGCCAAAGCTGGTTTGCTTGAAGGCTTGGCAGCAACGACTCACCATGGTGCAATAGATCTTCTGAAAGAGACAGCTCCCAATACAACGATTCAGGAGGACAAACGCATCGTGGATAACGGCAGGATCATTGTGTCCGCCGGGATATCTGCGGGGATCGATATGTCACTCTACGTTATCTCTAAGCTTTTGGGGAAAGAACTGGCGCTGAAGACGGCTCAATATATGGAATATGATTGGAAACCCCAATCATGAACCCTCAGGATGCCTGGACCTAACGAAAATGTACACTGATGTGATGGATTCAAGACTTCATAAGAGAGCACTTTCCTTATCGTATTTCACAGTGGGATATAATATCGCAGAGGGGATAGTATCAATCCTGGCTGGGTTATTAGCCGGGAGCATTGCTTTAGTGGGATTTGGTTTAGATAGTTTTGTTGAATCGCTGTCGGGAAGCGTGATGATT
>CBDUXJ010000120.1:0-7343 GCA_965371165.1 uncultured Syntrophobacterales bacterium
TACATATTGCATGAAGGCAAGATAAAGGCCCACGGAAGCGCCGAAGAGATAGAGAGTTCGCGTGAGATAAGAGAGGCATACCTCGGGATGTAATGGCATCCTCCCAAGAGGTTCAGGGCGGGAATCGTTTGCCAGTGAACGGCTGAAGGAGGCCTCATTCGGGATATAGTGGGAAAGGAAGAAACGATCTTCCCGAAGATGATCACATCTTGAAGGCGTGCATGGGTTTTTTCATTTCTTGCCCTATCTCCTACTCCTTGAATGTAATTTTCGTCCTCAGAATTTCGACGTATATCCCTTTTCGGAACGAAAAAAGGTAGATCATTTCATCCAACGTGCATATCTTGGATAATACCCGTTGAGGGACAAAATCCCAGGGGTAGGGAACTTTCATTCGGCTTATCGCATAAAATGGAATGAATGGGAAGGGATTATGGGGTACCCACCTGAATTGAAGCGATGGATAAAGAAGGTGGAGGAGACCAGGCCGAGAAGGCTAGAGCGAAAGGCCAGAGGGGAGGAGTTCCCTTCCCTTACCCTTGGGGAGAGGGAGGAGAGGTTACGGGCGTATCACCCCGATTATCAAGCGGAGTCCAGAAGGGAGGTTCGGGTTGGACCGAGCAAGGGATACGCGGCTTACCATGAAGTCGCCGATCTCTTGGAGGCCAAGAGCCGGGTCGATCCTGACGTCGTTGATCTCTCCATGGCGGACGTGGAAACGGAGGTTCTGATCATTGGAGGGGGTGGCGCAGGTACGGTCGCTGCCCTGCTGGCCCAGGAATGCGGGGCGAAGATCGTCATTGCCAATAAACTCCGCCACGGTGATGCCAATACCATGATGGCCGAGGGGGGAATTCAGGCCGCAGCGAAGGTGGGCAAAGATTCTCCCTTTTACCACTACCTGGATACCATGGGTGGAGGGCATTTCAAAAACGTTCCTGAGCTGGTCTATCGACTCGTCATTGAGGCCCCCCAGGTGATCCAATGGATTGAGGATCTCGGAGTCATGTTGAACAAGAATCCGGATGGGAGCTTTCAGCTCGTCCACCTGGGTGGGACTTCCCGCAAAAGGTGCCATTTCGCCTCGGATATCACGGGTACGGAGATTATGAGGACACTCCGGGACGAGGCCAGGAACCGGGGGGAACAGATAATAATCCTTGAGTTCGTCCCGGCGGTCGAGTTGGTACTGAACGAACACGGTCATTGTGCGGGGGCCATCCTCTATAATCTCGAGACGGAGGAATACCTCATCGTCAAGGCAAAGGCCGTGGTGATGGCTACAGGGGGATCTGGACGACTTCATCTACAGGGGTTCATGACCACGAACCACTACGGTGCTACCGGCGATGGTTTGGTGATGGCATATCGGGCTGGTGTGGGCCTCTGTTTTCTCGGTGCCGCGCAATTCCATCCGACGGGAGCGGTCTTCCCGGAACAGGCAGAGGGCCTGTTGATCACGGAGAAGTTCAGGGGGGCAGGTGCCAACGTGGTCAATATAGATGGGGAGCAGTTCGTCTTCGAACGAGAGCCGAGGGATGTGGAAGTAGCATCCATTATTCGGGAGTGCACGGACAGGGGGAAGGGTGTTTCGGCCCCCGCGGGGACGATCGGGGTGTGGCTCGACTCCCCCATGCTCGACATCATGTACGGCGAGGGAACGGTTCAGAGGGACTTTGTTGGGAAGTACACTGTCTTTAAGCGCTATGGGATTGACATTGGTCAAGAGCCTATCTTGATCTATCCGACCCTTCACTATCAGAACGGGGGCTTGCAACATAACGAGGAGTGCGAGAGCTCTATTCCCGGATTGTATATCGCCGGGGAGGTTGGGGGAGGTGTTCATGGCGAGAATCGCCTGGGGGGTAATTCCCTCATGGATGTGTTGGTCTTCGGAAGGATAGCGGGGAGAAATGCGGCAATATACGCCCGTGAGAGGGCAAAGGAGGGGAAGTTAACCCTGGAGCATGTGCGGTCGTATCATAGGGAACTAGAAGAAGAGGGGATCGAGACCGATCGGGTTTCTCCCATGCTCCTGCCCGATTATTCCAACCCAGCAGTGAGGAAAAGACAGTTGACCACTCGCTATGTGGGGACGGTGAGATAGAAGTGACTACCGTTGGGATTGAATCGGGAAACTTCCATTCGAGGGCACGGTGAACGGGTGGGAACGGGATTTTCATAAGGAGGAGGATCATGTCTATCTCCCGGGAGTTTGGGGCGTTCATCTCCAGTTTGAGATATGAGGATATACCGGAGAGGGTAAGGGTTCTTGCAAAATACTGCTTTCTGGATTGGCTTGGATCGGTCTACGCGGGCAGTCAGGAGGAGCCCGTGAGGATGATGCTCGAAATAGTTAAGAGTATGCCGGGGAAACCCGAGTGTACGGTGATTCCAGATGGCTCGAAGAATATTCCTCTCCTCGCGGCATTGATAAATGGCGCGTCTTCTCACATGGTGGAAATGGACGATCTGCACAGACCATCCATATTCCACCCGGCGGCCCCGATCATTCCAGCCGCCCTGGCCGTTGCCGAGAGGGAGAAGAAATCCGGAAGGGACCTGATTGCGGCTATGGTCGTCGGGTATGAGGTTGGGATCAGGGTAGCCAAGATGGTGGGAAAATCCCATTACCAATTCTGGCACACAACGGCTACCTGTGGAACCTTTGGAGCCGCGGCCGCCGCCAGTAAACTCCTTTTGCTGGATCCCCAAGGGGTCGTTTGGGCCCTGGGAAGTGCGGGGACCCAAGCCTCGGGGCTCTGGGAATTTCTTTCGGAAAGCGCCATGAGCAAGCAGTTACATCCGGGCAAGGCCGCCCTGAATGGGATTTTGGCCGCTTTGCTTGCTCAGCGGGGCTTTACCGGAGCCGAGCACATTTTTGAGG
The DNA here is from genome assembly GCA_965371165.1 of uncultured Syntrophobacterales bacterium. Taxonomy (GTDB): domain Bacteria; phylum Desulfobacterota; class BSN033; order WVXP01. The sequence goes on from CBDUXJ010000120.1 coordinate 2,888, forward strand.
GGGAGAAGGGATTTTGCAAGGCGACCTCGAGCGATTATGATTTCAGCAGGGTGACGGATCGCCTCGGAAGGGAATACCAAATGGAGGGAAATTCCTTTAAGCTTCATGCTTCCTGCGGCCACACCCATTCCGCCTTGGATGCCACGTTAATCCTCTCAAAGGAGACGGGAGTGGTCCCTGAAGAAATTGAGAAGGTAAAGGTAAAATTATATTCCGGGGCTTTAGACCTCCTCGGTGGGGTCAAACTTACCAGCCCATATATCGCCAAATTTCATCTCCCCTTCTGTATCGCCACCGCTTTGAAATTTGGAAAAGTGGGCCTTGAGGCCTTTACCGAAGAGCGGTTGCATAACGGGGATTTGAGGGAGCTGATGGCCCGGGTAGCAGTTGCCCCTGATGAAGTATTGGACGAGGAATACCCCGAGAAATGGGGGGCTATTGTGGAGATTATGACCAAGGATGGACGAGTCTTTTCTCAAAAGGTGGAATATCCCAAGGGGGATCCCCATGACCCCTTCTCCCAGCAGGAGTTTTCCGACAAATTCCTGAGCTTGACCGAGGGGATTCTTCCCGTCGAAAAATCGAGCTCCATGGTAAGGCGGATTCTGGAGCTTGAGGAACTGGAGAGGGTCGATCACCTATTTCAGCCAACCGTTTCGTGAAAAAATCATTTTCCCATTGACGAGAGGCTTGGGTTTGAGTTAACGTTAACGCAAAGGGGCCAAGGGTCGAATGGGAAGATATACCACCATAAAGGATATAGCCAAGTTGGCGGGGGTTTCCCATACAACCGTATATAGGGCCCTGAACGATAAACCCCGTATAAGCCAATCCACCAAAGAGCAGATCATCTCCATTGCCCAGGAATTCAATTATCAACCCAATGTGCTGGCCCAAAGCCTGGTATCTGGGAGAACAAAGACCTTAGGCCTGGTTATCACCACCATTGTCAACCCCTTCTACCCGGAATTGGCAAGGGGGATAGAAGACACGGCCAGATCCCTTGGATATAGCATCATACTTTGCTCCACGAACTTCGATATTTCCCTGGAGAAGCAATACATTGACATGCTCCGAAGCCGAGGAGTGGACGGGATTATCTTCACATCAGCCCATATTCATGATCCCAACATTACGAGGCTTGTGGAGGACGGGTTTCCCCTGATCTTGGTGAATCGAAGGGTTTATGGAGATCCCATGATGGATTGCATCGACTACGTGGTCGTGGAGAACACAAAGGGTGGGTTTCTTGCCGTTGAACACCTCATCAAGATGGGACACAAGAGGATAGGAGTTATTTCGGGATCTCGCGGCTCCTCGCCCGCAGTAGAAAGGTTGGAGGGAGCCCGACAGGCCTTTACCGAATATGGTTTGAGCCCCGCTTCACTCTTGGTTCTGGAGGGAGATTTTTTGAAGCCCTCTGGGTATGAGGCCGCAAAAAAATTCCTGGCTATGAGGGATTCCCCCAGCGCCATCTTCGCAATTAACGATTACATGGCGTTGGGCGCCCTCGAGGCTATCCTCGATTCGGGGCTGAAGGTTCCCGAGGATATTGCCCTGATAGGGTTTAATGATATCGAAATTACCTCGTTGAAGGCCATCGAGCTAACCACCATCGGCCAGAAGAAGTACGAGATGGGTTCCATCGCCGTTCATACGCTGATTGAAAGGATCGAGAAAGGAGATGGGGACAGGGCGAGGCAGATTACCCTGGAACCGGAATTGATCGTCAGGAAATCGTGTGGGTACCATTTGAGGGGTTATATAATTCCCCGTCAGAAGGAAATAAACAAAATATAAGGAGGAGGCCAGAGAAAGGAGGTCGATTATGGGAAGGAAGAAGATTTCCGTCATTGGAGCGGGCAATGTAGGTGCGACGGTGGCCAATAAGGTAGCGGAAATGGAGCTGGGCGATGTCGTCATGGTGGACATCATCGATGGCCTTCCCCAGGGGAAGGGTCTGGACATGTTTGAATCGGCGCCCATTGGAGGGTTCGATTCGGCCATCCTAGGAACCACGGGTTATGAGGAGACACGGGATTCGGATATCGTTGTTGTTACTTCAGGAGTGCCCCGAAAGCCGGGGATGAGCAGGGAGGACTTACTGGAGACCAACAAGAAGATCATTGATTCTGTGGTTGCCCAGGTAGTTGCGAATTCACCCAATACTATCCTCCTCATGGTGGCCAATCCGCTGGATACCATGACCTATCTCGCGTTGAAGCGGAGCGGTTTCCCGAAAAAGAGGGTGGTGGGTATGGCCGGGATTCTCGACACGGCCCGGTTTAAGACCTTTATCGCCATGGAATTGAACGTTTCCGTAGAGGACATTCAGACCATTATCCTGGGGGGTCATGGGGATCAGATGGTTCCCTTACCCCGCTTTACCACGGTGAGTGGAATTCCCCTCTTGCAACTCCTCCCCGCAGATGCCGTTGATCGGTTAGTCGATAGAACTCGTAAGGGTGGCGGCGAGATCGTCTCACTTCTCAAGACGGGGAGCGCTTTCTACGCTCCAGGGGCCGCGGCAGCCCAAATGGTGGAAGCCATTTTGAAGGATAAGAAGAGGATCCTTCCCTGTTGTGCATACCTGGAAGGTGAATACGGCCTGTCAGATATCTGTTTCGGGGTTCCGGTCAAATTGGGGACGGATGGTATGGAGGAGGTTATCCAGGTGGAATTGAACGCGGCGGAAAAGGAATTAGTCTCCAAGTCCGCGGAGGCCGTCAGGAACAGCATCGCGGCATTGAAATTATGAATATCGAACAGGAGGAGGAGTGGTGAGGGAGGTTGATATCGGGATTATAACCGAAAAGGTGAAGAGCCTTTGCATGGAGGCCAATTTCGACCTGGGTAAGGACGTCCTCGACGCCCTCAAGAAGGCCAAGGCAAAGGAGGAATCCCCGACTGCAAGGGAGATCTTGGGACAATTGGAGGAAAATGCGTCCATCGCCCGAGGGGAAAGGGTCGGAATCTGCCAGGACACGGGAATTGCCGTGGTATTCGTCGAGATGGGACAGGATATCCACCTGGTTGGTGGAGATTTGAATCATGCCATATACGAAGGGGTGAGGCGAGGATACCAGGAGGGGTACCTGCGGAAATCCCTCTGTCATCCATTCACCAGGGCAAATACAGGGGATAACACCCCCGCTGTCATCCATGTGGAGATTGTTCCCGGGGACAAGGTTAAGCTCATCGTTGCCCCAAAGGGGGGAGGAAGCGAAAATATGAGTCGGGTGACCATGCTCACCCCGGCGGTCGGAAAGAAGGGGATAGTGGAGTATGTGGTTCGAAGGGTGAAGGAGTCTGGTGGGTTCCCCTGTCCTCCCACCATCGTGGGCGTAGGAATTGGAGGAACCTTTGAGGAGACTGCCCTTTTGGCAAAAAAGGCCCTTTTGAGGCCCATCGGAAGCAAAAATCCGGATCCGGAACTGGATTCCCTGGAGGGGGAAATTCTGGACGAAATCAACAGACTTGGCATAGGACCTCAGGGATTAGGCGGCAGGACTACATCCCTGGCCGTGCACATCAATATGATGCCGTGCCATATCGCCAGCCTCCCCCTGGCCGTGAACATCCAATGCCATGCCCACAGGCATAAAGAAGCCGTCATTTAATTGACATGTCCGTGATCCGTTAATCTTTCTTACGGGCACGCATCACGGACACGGACCACGGATACGGATCACGGAGGATGTATGAGCAAACCGATTCGAATAGAAACTCCGTTAAGCGATGGAGACGTGGAGGGTCTTAAGGCGGGAGACCGGGTTCTTATCACAGGCGCCCTATACACGGGAAGGGATGCAGCTCACAAGAGGTTGTTGGACCTTATTGAGAAAGGGGAAGAGCTTCCCTTCGATATTGCGGGTCAGATCATCTACTATGTTGGTCCAACCCCGGCCAGGCCCGGCAAACCCACTGGATCAGCGGGTCCCACCTCGAGCTATCGCATGGACCCCTATTCCCCAAAATTGATGGAGAAGGGTTTAAGGGGGATGATCGGAAAGGGTATGCGATCCCAGGAGGTTATCGATGCGATGCGGAAATTCAAGGCCATCTATATGGCGGCAGTGGGTGGTGCAGGGGCCTTGATTGCCAGGAGAATCAAGAAATCGGAGATCATCGCCTATGAGGATCTGGGACCGGAGGCGATCAGAAGGCTGGAGGTGGAGGATTTTCCCGCTATCGTGGTGAACGATGTGTGGGGGAACGATCTCTATGTAGAGGGTGTAAGGCGGTACGAAAGGACATGAGGGAAAGCCAGGGCGCGCTGTACTCCCTTGTTGGGCTCCGTTGGAAATTGATATAATTTTTTCAGGGCTTTTCCATAAGCTCGAAAGGGAGACATTCTTTACTGGAGCCAAGATATGATGGTCTCGTAAAAAGGCATAATTTAGACGGCACAGTAAAAAGCTCCAGATGCAAGGCGCGCGAATCTTTAGGAATGAGG
>CBDUXJ010000121.1:0-7266 GCA_965371165.1 uncultured Syntrophobacterales bacterium
TACACTCGCAGGCATACTGATTGGAACAATCCTCGGTATACCACTGGGAATGATTACAGCAGTCAAAAGGAACACCCTCATCGACTATATAGGCCGCACTCTTTCTCTGGCCGGACTATCCTTCCCAGCCTTTTATTCGGGACTCTTATTGATGCTCGTTTTCTCGGTATATTTAAAGCTATTTCCCTCTATTGGAGGTGGGGATTTAAACAATATAGGTGATCGGTTGTACCACCTGGTCTTGCCGGCTCTTAACGTGGGACTCATAATGACAGCTTATATCACTCGCATGACCCGGTCTACAATGTTGGAAGTAGTTCAGCAGGATTATATCTCAACCGCCAGAGCCAAGGGGCTCAATGAAAATACGGTTATTATCAAACATGCTTTAAAAAATGCTTTAATTTCAGTCATTACAGTGATCGGCCTTTATGTAGGCATATTGATTGCCGGTTCTGTTATGTCTGAAATTATCTTCAGTAGGCCGGGGTTGGGGAAATTGCTGATCGGGGCTATGAAGAATCGTGATTACAATATGATGCAGTCCATCTTGATAATAATCACCGGGATCATCGTAACCGTCAACCTCATTACCGACATAGCCTATAGTTTTTGTGATCCCAGGATAAGGTATGAGTAGAGGGAAGGAAACCCGGCATGCCTAGAGAAATAACGCAAGCCCAGAGGATGTGGAGGACATTTAAGAGGAATAGGACAGCTCTTGTTGGAGCTATTGGAGTAATAGTTATACTCTTGCTAGCTATCTTTGGCCCTTTCTTCATGCCTTACGATCCTATTGAGCAACATCTTGTCGATCAACTCAATCCTCCATCAGACCGTTTTCTCTTCGGAACGGACGTGTTTGGACGAGACGTTCTTTCCAGGGTAATTTTGGGTACCCGGTTCTCACTGATAGTGGGCTTAACTTCTGTGATGATCGCGGTGGTGTTGGGAGTCCCCACCGGCATATTGGCCGGTTACAAAGGGGGGTTAATAGATACAGGGGTAACCCGCTTGGTGGATATCTTGATGTCCTTTCCAGTGCTCATATTAGGACTTATGCTTAGAGCTGCCATAGGCGGGGGTTTCATTGGACTAGTCCTTGCTATTGGTATAGCGATAACTCCTCGATTTATCAGGTTAGCACGTGGCCCGACACTCTCCATTAAAGAGAAGGAATATATAGAGTCGGCAAAAGCTCTAGGGATGAGTGAAGTTCGACTTATGTTCAGACACATTATGCCCAATGTAATGGGTGATGTTGCCGTGATGTCAACCCTTTGGATCGCCCTCGCCATAAGGCTTGAGGCCAACCTGAGTTTCATAGGCATAGGGATTCCACCACCGACCCCTTCGTGGGGGGAAATGATTAGGAGCGGAGTCGATTTTCTTACTAATGCCCCTTGGATCTCTACCGTACCGGGCATCTTTATCCTATTCACCGTTATGTCTTTTAACATGATTGGGGATGGGATACGGGATATCATAGACCCAAGGCTACACCAGTAAGCCCAGCTTCTTCTTTCTCTCTATGTATCATTTAATGGCCTATTGAATTAGAACAATGATTTTGTCCGAAAAGTTCATTTCGGGTTAACTTTTTCTTAATTATTTTTTCAGAAAGCTAAAGTGTTAGGCTCATTTTGGTAGTGTGTTTTCCTTGACCATAGTGTCAAGCGAGATACCAAAAGCTTCAATAGTCTTGTTAATATCCTCTTTACTATGAACAGCCGAGACGTATAAATCAAAACCGCGAGGCGGTGCTTTTACACCATTAAGCGCTAAGTTTATATATAGTCTTTCACCAACATTAGGAGGTCTAGCCTTCTCAGCGTTAAGGCAGACTGTCCTATCACACTGACCTTGGAGATCACACTTCCCAAAGTATACATGCAGTACCGAAAAACCACTATCATAGACACAACCACTTATACCACGGTCATCCATTTTATGCTGCATACCATTGCGTAGCATTCTTGCATTTTCATTAGCCTTCCTTGTTGGCTCACCTGTTGCTATAATTTTTAGAGGTTAGGTGATTGTATGTTATTCTTCGTAGCTTGTTAGCAAGTATTCATTTAGCATTTGAGCTTCGTGTCTTTTCCGCCTTAATCTTTCCAGAACTGGCGATGCTCTCCACAATTTCATTGCTCCCTTAGTTGATCGCCCCAGTTTACGAAAAAAGTTGATCGATGAGTCCGCCTATGGCGAAATACTGGATCGGCTATTACCATCAAAAGACCGTCAAAGGCATAGAGGAATTATTTTGAATGTGGTTTCTATCTCTACCAGAGCCGATTCTTCAAATCCGGGTTTTCTTCCTGTAACTTTAATGGTTATTGATGAAGAAGATATTGAAGAATTAACGGAAGGACTCCCCATGCAGAAGATTACAAAGCATGCGATTGTACGAATCATTCAAGAAGTCCACCTGGGGAGAAGCGGATTACTTTCCATGAGGGACATCGAATTGCTTACCTGGCATTATGGGTCCTGCAATTCACAACATCGAAAAAAATATGAAAAAAATAACTTCGCCTTACCCTATAGAGGTTCTCTAGAGGATATGGGAAGTTATGCCCTTCACAAGTCGTGCTGGGGCAGGAGGTTTTATGATCTCCTCCAAGGGGGTTCCGCTCAATCGTCCGGCTGATACTCCTGGGGCTCACGATCCTTCCTCTTCAAAGACTCCTTGAATCTCCTGGCCGCCATCAGCCCAGCCTTCAAGGCATCACCATTCAGTTTCTCCGTCCCCTTGGGAACCCTTGCGAGGACCGCTTCCTCCATAGCCTTGGGGGAGATGATGTCCATGAACTCCGTTATTGCGCCCAAAGAGATGATGTTGGCTACGATCTCCTTGCGAAATTTCTCCCTGGCTATCTTGGTAAAGGGTATCTGGATGGCTTTGCTGGTGGGAACCTGATTTACGAAGGTGGAATCGACGATGAGCATGCCATCTTCCTTGAGATCGCGGTAGTATTCGTCGCAAGACTTTTGGTTCATGGCCAGAAGGAGGTCGAGCTTGATGGCCTTGGGGTAATCGATCTCTTCGTCGCTTACGATAACCTCGGCTTTGCTTGCTCCTCCCCTCGCCTCCGGCCCATAACTCTGGGTTTGGGCCACGAACTTTCCTCCGTAAAGGCCTAAAGCCTCGGCGAGGATAATTCCACTCAGTATGATTCCCTGGCCCCCTGAACCGCTGAGACGAATTTCGTAACGGGTAGCCATTATCGGTCCTTAGGTTAATGAATGGATAATTTCAGGTCTTCCCTCTTATGATGAGATAATAAGACAGCTCACCAACGATCACCCGATCGAGGCTAGCTCTTCCTTTGCCCTTTCCTTTACCTTGTCGTATTCATCCTGATAAATGGGGAGCTCCTTGTCTACCAAAACTCCGGTGATGATCTTTCCCACAAGCTCTTCGGGCTTCATCCGTTTTGCCCGTTGAATCGTCACGGCATTGTCCCTCTGCCACTTCATCATGTCCACAGCGGAGCCCAAACGATTTTGCTTCCCATATTGGACGTGACAGTGACTGATTATCTCGACAACGCCGAACCCCTTCTTCAAAATCGCCTTCCGGATCAAGCCATCCAAGAGTTTGGCGTGGTAGACCGTCCCCCTCCCCACAAATCCCGCCCCCGCCGTTACCGCCAATTCCGAGATTTTGAATTCCTGCTCGATATTGCTATAGAGGGCCGTCGTCGCCTTCATACCATAGGGGGTGGTGGGCGAGTATTGACCTCCCGTCATGCCGTAGATGCTGTTGTTGACGATGATGGCTGTCAAGTCGATATTTCGCCTGGCCGCATGGATGAAATGATTTCCACCGATGGCCATGGCATCACCATCGCCCATAATGACGATGACGTTGAGGTTGGGGTTGGCCAGTTTGATTCCCGTGGCAAAGGTGAGGGCCCGTCCGTGGGTAGTATGGAGGGTGTTGAAATCCACATAAACGGGCATCCTTCCGGAACACCCGATACCAGAGACCAAGACGATATCATCCTTTTCGTAGCCGGTCCCATCGATGGCCCGAATCAAGGCGCCCAGTACGATTCCAATCCCACAGCCGGGGCACCAGACATGGGGAAACTTCTTGTCATGACGAAGGTATTTATAGATAAGCTTGGTAACCTCTTGCATCAAGACGCCTCCCTAATCCTCTTCAATATCTGCCCTGGGGTAATCGTAAATCCATCAACCCTGTTTATGGTGCTCACCTTTGCCTTTCCCTCATTCACCCTCTTCACTTCTCGCGAGATCTGGCCCATGTTGATCTCCGGAACGATGAGCACCTTTGTCCTTTCGATGACTTTCTCGACAGCTGCCCTCATGAACGGCCAGAGGGTCATCAACTTGAGCAACCCCACCTTCACACCCCTTTTCCTGGCATCGATTACCGCCCTCCGGGCTGATCTGGCCAAGGAACCATAGGCGATGACTGCGATATCGGCATCTTCCAACTGAAAGAACTCGCCCATGTGGATCTCCGGTAAGCCAAGGGTAATCTTGCGATGAATGCGATCCATGAAGGGGCCAATTTCGTCGGGCCTTAATGTGGGAAATCCCCGAATGTCGTGGGTGAGGCCCGTCACATGAAACCGGTAGCCATCGCCAAAAACAGCCATGGGGGGAACACCTTGGGTGGTATCCTCGTAAGGGATGTACCATTCCGGTGGCATGGTGGGCCTGATCCTGTCGATCACCTCCACCTCCTCTGGGCGAGGAAAGGAGACCTTCTCGCGCATATGCCCAACGACCTCGTCAAAGATGACGATAACGGGGGTCCGATATTTCTCGGAGAAATTGAAGGCCTTTACGGTGAGATCAAAGCACTCTTTGATAGTGGAGGGGGCTAAGACGATGATGGGATGATCACCATGGGTCCCCCATCTCGCCTGCATAACATCCCCCTGGGAGGGATAAGTGGGAATTCCCGTGCTGGGTCCTCCCCTCATCACGTCCACGACAACACACGGCACTTCCGCCATACACGCAAATCCCAGGTTCTCTTGCATGAGGGAAAAACCAGGGCCACTGGTCGCCGTCATCGACTTGACTCCCGCCAGAGAAGCTCCTATGATCGCCCCCATGCTTGCAATTTCATCCTCCATCTGGATAAAGGTCCCATCAACTTGAGGGAGCTTAACGGACATGACCTCCGAAATCTCCGTGGCCGGGGTGATGGGATATCCCGCAAAAAACCGGCATCCGGCAAACAATGCCCCTTGAACTACGGCTTCGTTCCCCTGCATCAGGAATTCCCTAGGTTGCCTCTTTTTCCTCTCGCCTTTCAATCCTTTTCCCTTTCCTTCTGCTTTCCACCGTAATCGCGAAATCGGGACATCGAATCTCGCACCACCCGCATCCTGTACAGGCATCTAAGTCCTTCACAACGGGATAGCCCTCCTCATCGATGGCCAAAACTTCCCTGGGGCAAAAGGCGACGCATATCCCACAGGCCTTACACCATGCCTTGAAGATATCGATCTTCCTCACAGCCCTCCTTTTCGGTTTGGGCTGCTTATCCGGTGCTATCTCCTCTGTCCCTTTCGGGGTATGACTTACCTCCTCCGCTTTCATCCCCTTTCCCTATCCCATAATAAATCATACATCATGCCTTTTGCGGTGTCAATTTAGCCTAGAATAGGACTTTCCGCTATCCTCAATCTCCATAGGCTGATGGCTGACAAGGAAATCCCCACCTCGTCCCTATCCTCCAAATGTTCAATCGCCCCTTTCCTCCCTTGCTCCGCCAAAAGGACCCCTCGGATGACTATTGGAAAAAGACTGGGGCATGGTCTCCATAAGGGGGACATGACCCAGTTCACTTCTTACCTTGCCTCAGGTGGAATCAGGTTCTCGAGGATCTCCAGCCCCGTTTCCTTATAGTATTTGTAGGCCCCGGGGTGCAGGGGAGCCGGCAGACCACTGAGGGCATTCTCCAGCGTAATGAAGGCCCCCATCTTGTGGACTTGCTTCAGGTAATCGGGGTTATCAAAGAGCGTCTTGGTGAGTAGATAGATTACCTCCTTATCCAGATCCGCCCTTACCCCGAGGAAATTAGGCTGAGCGATGCTTCGCACGGGTTTAGTCTGTCCAGGATAGGTATTAGCGGGGATCACATAGCGGAAGCCGGGATAGGCGGTCTTCTTGTTGATCTGTTCCAGTTGCTCGTCGGTGAACTCCAGAATCTCCACTTTCATCCCTGGAGTTGTGAAGATGTCGGTTACCTCACCCACCGGGGGACCGGCAGGAAGGTTTGCGGCTTCAACCCTTCTGTTCTTCATCGCCTTGCCCGACTCAAAATAGCCCAGATACTCCGCCTCGACATCATCCCTCGACATCCCGAGGCCCTCCATGATGGTCAACCCGGACTTCTCCGTACCACTTCCCGCTCTGCCGATGGAGAACCGAAGCCCCTTGATGTCGGTAACAGTGCCCGTCTTAACCTTATCCTCAAAGATCACGAAGTGCTCCACATTGGGCCAGAGCACACTGATGGTGCGAAGCTCCTTATAGGGTTTTCGCTTGTAGATCCCCATACCGTTCCAGGCCATCTTCCCATAGAGCCCTTGCAAGATGGCCAGATCCACCTCCTTGGTCTTGAGCATGTTGACATTTTCGCCTGAACCGGCGGAGGTGACGGCCTGAACCTGAATGCCATGATTTTTGACCAGTCTGACGGTCCACAGGGAGGCCATACCGACACCCATGGGGTAGTACGTCTCCCCAGTGGTGGCAGTAGCGATGACTAGGGAGATCGGCTTCTTCTTTACGGCCGATGCAACCCCCGCAAAAGAAACCACTATCAGGGCACAAATTACGGATACAGTGAGTATCTTAGATAGGTATCGACTGTACATCTTCCCTCACCCTTTCCTTAGGTTATTTGGGTTATAAATCTGGCTTTTTCACCGCCTTTCATGCGAAATCTCCCCAATCGTATTTAATTGACGACCCCAAGTCAAGGAAATTGAGATATGGAGCTTCCTGAGCTTCTGGAGACCTCCCTTCTCCCGGACGGAATCTCCTGGAGGAGCGCAAAGGCCTTCACATGAAGGAGGGTTACCGTTGTGGTTAGTCGCAGGAGCGTCCAGATTCTTCCCGACGATTATCCGTATCGATAGTGAACCCCAAAGCCGCCTCGTGGGTAATTCCAGGTGACCGACCCGTAAATACAGGCAATCATGCACGTGTCACATTCGAGACATCCGGCGAACTCCACTTGCATCTGGCCAGTCTCTTCATTGAGGGAAT
>CBDUXJ010000122.1:0-7252 GCA_965371165.1 uncultured Syntrophobacterales bacterium
CATCTGGATCTTTTTTCTTTGCCGTCTGATTCCGACTTTTTACGAAATGATCAAGACGTGAATTCCCTCATCCCTATTTGGGCCCTATGGGCTCCAAGACGATATGATCCGGCTCTTTTTGAGGAATCGTTCGCTTATTTGGTCTTCTGGTTGCCCGTTGCTTCTTTGGAGGCCGTTTCTTGATCGCCCGCTGCTTCTTTGGAGGTAGTTTTTTGATCGGGGTTTGGCCTTTTTTTACCTTGATGGGTTCGGTCCCCAAACTTTCCAGGCGGTGCTTAATATCCTCCATAAGGCTAACCATCACCCTTTTCAAAGCCTTCCCCACCTCAATGGCCGCATGATCCTCTTTGTTTCGGAACTGAGTGATTTTCGCCTCGGTTCCCTCTCGGTAATTCTTGATCAAGAGGATCTTTTCCTCCCTTCTCGAAATCAAGGAGGCATTCAGGTCGGCGGCACCGTAAATGGTAAAGATGGGCTTTAAGCCCGATCTGCCAGCTATCCATGCAGCAGAAAAAGAATTGAGATCGATCTCCAGTAACAGGGAGGAACCCCCATCATGTCGGCTCACCGAATCGAACAGATTAGAGAGGAGAAACTCCCTCTCCAAGACCTTTTCCACCATTACTGCTATGGGTTCTGACCAAGAGGATTTGTCGATATAGTCAGAGGAACGAGATTCACTGATTCTTTCGTAATGGGGACGGTTATCCTCGATGACTTTTATCTGGAGCGAATGACGAAAGTGAGTCGTAAAGGAATAAGGGGGATAGGGGTATATTTTTGAATTGAGGATCATATCGAAGGACTCTTTAGGTGAAACTGGAGAGGCTATAAACAGGAGAAAAATCGAAAGGATGAGCGGAATCCTTTTCCCCCCTGGGGCGATTTTTTGTCCTTTCCCATAGGAAAACTTTTCATAGTCTTTCATGTATTCATCCACGAAGGGAAACCACCAGGCCCCACCTTCCCTGGGTAAAGGAATCTTTTTAGAGGTTAATTTTTTTAAAAAGCAAAAATAGTGCCACAAAAAAAGGAGGGATGGAAAATTCAAACTTGGGAGCAGACTTTGAACATCAGATCACGGGGATTCGATCCACATTTCAAGGGATCGTGTGTAGATGACCCACCTCTTAATGGAGGACTGTTCCAGAAACTTCCTGCATTCGGAGACGCTATAGGAGGATCGAACCGATTCCATAAAACTTTCGCTTCCCAATCCGTTTTTAGTAATAACCCACTTCCAGAGAAGGTTAAAGAACCAAAGGCAAACCCTTGAGGTATCCCTATGAAAATCGACGATAACAAAGTGAGCCCCTTCTTTTAAGACTCTGTCCACCTCGTTGAAGAATGCAATGGGATCTTGGAGGTGGTGCAGGGTATTGATACAGGTGACCACATCCATTGATTTGTCTGGACAGGGGAGGTGATGCGCCGATCCGACTTGGAAATCGATGAGGCCGGCCAATCCGAACTCAGTGGCATTTTCCTTTGCCAACGCGACCATGGCCGGGGAGAGATCAATACAGGTAAATCGGATCTTGGGGTAGGCCCTCACGATGAAAATAGGAAATATCCCCGGCCCTGTCCCCACATCGAGGGCCCGACCTTCGTCGATCCCCTTAGCCTTAATCTTGTAAAGAACTCGCTTACAGGGGATTTTCATATATTTTTTGGCCATTCGACTGTAGTGTTCCGCCAAATCTCTGTCGAGTATTGCTTCGGCTTCGGGAATTCTCTCCTTCAATGTATTTCCCCATTTGCCCATGCCTCATATATTTAACACATATGACAAGAATGGTCAAAAGATTTGGATTTGGATGGGTTCCCATGTTACCTTATAGCCCCATCGGAAAATGGGAACCTTTCCATCCAAGTTCTATTGACTTTTAGGAAATATTTATACTATATTTCATATTTTATCATTCTCCTTTTGCTTCAATGGATTCAACGAAAGCCTGATTATCAGGGGAGCTTTAATGGATAAAAAAAAGCGTCTCTATTTCAAAAGGCTTTTAGGGGAGAGGATAAACGCCTTATTGGAGGGAGCAGAGAAAACCGTCAGCGGCATGTCCAATGATTACAAAGAGGAACTTCTCGACCCAACAGATAGGGCATCCCTTGAATCGAATCGCAATTTCACCCTCAGAATACGCGATCGAGAGAGAAGACTCATTCAAAAGTTAAACGAAGCCCTGGAAAGGATCGAAGACGGTACCTTCGGCATTTGTGAGGTGTGTGACAGGAAGATCTCGGAGAAGAGGCTTATGGCAAGGCCCGTAACTACCCTGTGTATTGAATGTAAAACGGAACAGGAAAAAACGGAAAAGATGAGGGGCGAATGAAATCTCTCCCCTATTAGGCCACGAAAAGAGATGCCTGAATTAAGGAAAGATCCGATCATCGGCCGATGGGTCATCATCTCCCCAGAAAGGGGGAGAAGGCCATCGGAATTTCTTCCCGAGGAAAATAGGACAAGAGGTGGATTTTGCCCGCTATGCGAGGGTAATGAGGACAAAACCCCACCTGAGGTATTCTCAATTCGGGAAAACGGCTCTCCACCCAACTCCCCTGGTTGGACATTAAGGGTCGTTCCCAATAAATTCCCCGCCCTCAGAGTGGAAGGCGATTTGGACCGGGAAGGGGAAGGGCTGTACGACAAGATGAACGGAGTGGGTGCCCATGAGGTCGTCATCGAGACACCCAAGCATGATGAAATCCTATCCACGCTTCGCAACGATAAGGTCATAAAGATACTCACGACCTACCGAGAGAGGATTTCGGACCTCACTCGAGACCAGCGGGTAAAGTACATCCTCGTCTTCAAGAATCATGGTGCGCCTGCCGGAGCCTCTCTCGAACACTCCCATTCCCAGATTATCGCCTTACCTGTTGTGCCCAAAAGGGTAAGCGAGGAAATCGATGGTGCCAAGGTCTATTATGAATATAAAGGACAGGTGTGTTTTCTGCGACATCATCCGCCAGGAGTTGGGGTATAAAACTCGTATAATCGGGGAAAATAACGGAGCCATCGCTCTTGCTCCCTTTGCCTCTCGTTTTCCCTTTGAGACTTGGATTCTTCCGAAGGACCATCTTGCCTATTTCCATCATACGCAACCAGCCCAATTCGAAGACGTGGCCTCACTCTTGTCGGATGTCCTAAGAAAAATAGACCGCACATTGCCTCGATCTCCGTATAATTTTATGCTCCATACCAACCCTTGCAATGAAAAGGATGAAACATTTTATCACTGGCATATCGAGATTATCCCGAAATTAACGAAGGTGGCTGGATTCGAGTGGGGAACGGGGTTTTACATCAACCCAACCCCTCCGGAAGAGGCGGCAAAATACCTCCGGGAAGCACGGCCCCAAGAAAACCGGGGTCGAGGCAGATGAACTCCTTTACACAAAGGGAATGCGAAATCCTGGGAAAGATCATTCGGGTTTCCAACTCTACCCTTGAAATCGATGACCGACTAACCCGAATCGTTGAGATTATCGCCGAGACTTTCTCAACGCATTTCTGTAACCTCTACACCCTTCATAAGGACAAAAACTCCTTCATCTTAACGGCCTCCAGCCATCGTAACGGGATAGAGGTGGATTCTTCAGTCATTTCCCGATGGGAAGAATTGATGGGCAAGGTCGCCCAGTCTCGTCAACCCTCATTTTTTGAGGGAGATGATAGAACGGGTGGTAACCCTAAGGGGATGATGTCGGAAGAAACCGCTCCCTTTAGCCTTGCCCTCATCCCCATAGCCGATGATGGTTTTTCTTATGGTGTCCTTCTCCTCTACTCCGCTCAGTCGAGGAGATTTGGGGAGGATGAGCGGGAATTTCTTCTGACCGTTGGCAGGGAGATTTCCGGGACATTTCGAAATGCCCAACTCTTCTCCGAGGCCAAAAGGAGAATCTCCGAATTGACCAACCTCTACGACTCGAGCAGGATCGTCACATCAACCACCGAATGGAAAGACCTTCTGGAACTGGTCGTAAGGACGGGCACCAGGGTTTTGGGAGCAAGCGGGGGGATATTAAGGCTAAAATACGGGAAAACTCAGAAACTTCGAATTGAGTCCCAACTGGGAACATACCCTCAATCCCTCGCTTCTCTAGACAATGAAATCGCCAAGGGCGTTCTTTCCACGGGGCAACCCACCCTCATTGGAGATGTTAATCAAAAAAGAGAAGGAAAGCCCCTACTTTCCCTACTTTGCGTCCCCCTCATATCCAGGGGAAAGGCCTTTGGAACGCTTACGGTATACGGGAAGAAGGGAGGGGAATTACCGGAAAATAATGCTTTTGGCCGGGAAGACGAGCGTTTGCTTTCCATCATGGCCAACCAAATGGCCAATGCCATAGAGAACGCCTCTGCACGCCTCGATGCCACAAGGCTCGCGGAGGAGAAGGATCTCCAAGCCAACCAGCTCTCCCTCTTGTATGAAATCAACAACGCCCTTTTGTCCACAATGAAGTTCGAACAGATCCTTCACATCGTCCTCACTGCCATCACCATGGGGGATGGCATGGGGTTCAATCGGGCCATGCTCTTTCTGACCGACGAAAGGAGAAATCGCCTCACCGGAATGATGGGAGTTGGGCCTGACAATGCCCAACAAGCAGGGAATATTTGGAAAAACTTGGAGGGTAAACGGGATAAGCTTTCCGAAATCCTCTCCTCCTTATGCGATCATTACTCCCCTATGGGAACACTCCTGGATGAGAGGGTAAGAAGGGTAAATATCCCCCTGGATAAAGGGAAGTGTATCCTTGCTCGGACCGTAAGGAAACAGAAACCCTTCAATATCGATTATGGTAGAGATGGGGTAACGTGCCAAAAGGATTGCGAATTAAACAAGGAGGCCAATTGTGTTTTAAGGTCAAATCCGGAAGGGGATATTAAGTCCTATCGATTCGCTACCGTCCCACTCTGGGGCAGGGAAAGCACTATCGGGGTTATCGTTGTGGATAATCTCTATAACGGGCGTCCCATTACGGATGATGACATACAACTGTTGACCATGTTTACGAGGCAGGCGGGCCTTGCCATCGAGAATTGCATCCTGTACAAATATCTTGAGGATGCCCATTTGGAATTGAAAAAGGCCCAAGAAACCCTTCTTCAGAGAGAGAAATTGGCAGCCTTGGGTGAAATGGCTGCCAGTGTGGCCCATGAGATTAAGAATCCCCTTGTCTCCATCGGTGGGTATACCCGGAGGTTACATAAAAAGCTCGACAATGGCCTTTACGAAAAGAGGTATACGGACGCCATCATCAAAGAGGTAGACCGCCTGGAGGGAATTCTCAGCGATATCCTCTATTTTTCCAAGGCCTCTAAAGTAGTCTTTGAAAAATTCGATGTGAATCGAATCATAGAGGAGACCTTGACGGGAATGAAGGATGAACTGAGGTCCCAGGGGATTGAGGTTGAAAAGTCCCTCGACGGGAATTTGCCGGAGATCCCTTGTGACTACCAGGAGATCAAGCAGGTATTCATCAACCTTCTTACCAACGCTAGGGATGCCATGGGAGGTGGGGGCAGGTTGACGGTAAAGACCTTCCCCTTCTCCCAAGAGGACCGTGATTACATCTGTATTGAGATAAGGGATACGGGAGGGGGAATTCCTTCCGAGGTACTCCATAATATTTTCAACCCCTTCTTCACCACCAAGGGGTGGGGAACCGGCTTGGGATTGGCCATTTGCCATCGGATTGTAAATGGACACCGAGGTGTCATCGAGGTCAATAACGACCCGGGCCGAGGTGTGACCTTCACCGTCAAATTGCCCGTTGAAGGAGGTACGCAATGGTTAACCCCGAGCGAGGCATCGAATCGCACTTCATCCCTTGCTAAAGGGCAACCGGAATGAGGGGAGCGATGATGAAGAAGATTCTGGTGGTCGACGATGAGGAAAACATCCGATTTTTGTATCAAGAGGAATTAGAGGAGGAGGGATATACCGTTGATGTGGCCGCCCATGGCCAAGAGGCCTTGGAGAAACTGAACGCCTTTCAGCCCGATCTCGTCACCCTGGATATTAGGATGCCTGGAATGGATGGAGTCGAGACATTGCGGAAGATCCGGGAGGCCCAACGGGATCTACCAGTCATATTGTGCTCCGCATATGGTGAATACAAACAAGATTTAACAACTTGGGCATCCGATGCCTACGTGATCAAGACATCGGACCTGACGGAATTGAAAGGCACCATAAGAACATTATTGTCAAAGGATTGATCTCCGGGTTCCAAAATGTGGGGGTGGAATACGAAATTTATCGGGAAAAATGAAGCTGCGAAGGAGTGGGGATGTAGCTCAGCGGGAGAGCATCGCGTTCGCAACGCGGGGGTCAGGGGTTCGAATCCCCTCATCTCCACCATGAAACCTTAAATGAAGGGAAATAGAGGCCATGTTGAAAGACAAGAAGATCGGCATTATCGGGACGGGCAATATGGGGGAGGCCCTCATAAGCGGGCTCATTTATGCCCGATCGTCCGTTCCCAAAAACATCATCTGTTCGGACGTTCGAAAGGACAAGCTCAAATCGGTCAAGGATGCTTACGGGGTTGTCACGACGACGTGTAATATCGATGTGGTCAAGGCATCGGAGATCGTGATCTATGCCATCAAACCCCAGATCATGGCATCCATACTTAAGGAAACGGCTGCCCATCTGGATATGTCCAAAGTCGTCATCTCCATTGCCGCCGGCGTACCCCTTGTCGCCATCGAGTCGTGCCTCAACAAAGACCTTCGCCTCATTCGGGTCATGCCCAATATCGCTGCATCCGTCAAGGAGGGCGCCGCTGCCATTGCGGCCGGAAAGCATGCCTCCAAGGTGGACATTAAGCTCGCCAAGGCCATCTTCGATTCCGTGGGCAAAAGCATCATTATAGAGGAGGAGCTCATGGATGCTATCACGGGGTTGAGCGGCAACGGTCCCGCTTACATCTTTTTGATCGTGGATGCCCTGGCCGACGCTGGGGTAAAGATGGGCCTTTCAAGGGATGATGCCCTCTTGCTTTCGGCCCAAACGGTTTTGGGCGCTGCAAAATTACTGTTGGACACGGGTGAACACCCGGGGAGATTAAAGGATAAGGTTACCTCGCCCGGCGGAACGGCCATCGCCTCCCTTCACACGATAGAGGAAGGCGGACTCCGAACGACCCTCATCAACGCCGTTGAGGTCGGCACAAATCGATCCAAGGAATTGGGAAAAATGATGATCAAGAACTTCTCGAATCATTAGCC
>CBDUXJ010000123.1:0-7239 GCA_965371165.1 uncultured Syntrophobacterales bacterium
ACTTAAGCAAGTTCCATGCCATCCTGCAAAAAAGCCATAACCTATTAAAATTAAAAGTTTTTTCTCAATCTGAATCAGCAAGATACGTACCAGTGACCGAGTCAGTTCCCTTGAAACAAATCAACAAACCATGGGGTAAATTGAAATAAACAGAGGAAAAGAATGAGAAGCCTATAAGGGGTTGACGGGTGAACAATCCTTACAATTTTTTTCACATGTTCCTGAAATTTTTTCATATCGCCTTATCTTAATTTTATGCATCATGTGAAGTCAAAACATATAATTCGATAAGAATGGTATATAATTTTTTCTCAATTGGAGTGGGGAGAGAAGAGAAGGGGTAAAAATTTCATATTCCTTGAAAAGATTTCCATCGGCTTTGCGGGGGCTGGGGCGTCAAGAAGAGGCAGGGCGCACTAATCTTGCGAAGGCTGGGGGGCCGAAGGGAGGCAGGACGAGCTCATCGTACGAAGGCAACGTGCTGAACGGGAGGGGTGTTTGGTCTTATTGCCGCAGTACTCCGTCAAGGAAGCACTGCCTGCTGCGTACTGCCTACTTAATAGGCTTTCCTCCTCCTTATCAGGCTGTGGGTCCAGGGAGGGTGCTTGTGAAAACCAAGAGTGCCAGGAAGATGGCCTCCATAAATCCGTGATCCAAAACGTTTTGGGGCTGGGCGTTGGTCATATCCGTTGAGGCGAAGGCGGCCACGGCTCCGGCTCCATCCGTCAGAAGCACATCCTCTGAGGAAGAGGGGAAGTTGGGCATCACGAGGTAACCATTGAGGCAGGTCATAAAGACCTTAACCGGGAGTCTTTGATCATTGGATAGGTTGGGAATATTGTCCCTGTAGAAGATGCCCTCGTGAGTCCAGTATTGTTTGGAGCCGTGGACACCGTAATTGACCGTCAGTATCCCCCCTGGTTGATCTCATCGATGATCTGATCGGTGAGAGCTTGGGGGATCTTGGGTGATATTGTGTAGTCCGAGAGGTAGCCTTTTATGAGGCTGTACTCCGTCGGGGCGAGTTCCAATGTTTTTTCAGGATTTACAGGGGCTTTCACTCTCATATGGAAAACCCTCCAGCCACATGGATTCCTTGTCCATTCTTATAGCTGATAGGTCCCTCCGGTGATCCCAAGCCGTTGAAAGATTCTTTTCCCACATTTTCCATGAAGGTGCGTAAAATGTTCGAATCGAATTGGCTTCCAGCTCCCCTCTCCATCTCCTCAAGGGCCTCTTTGATGTCCCGACTATGATGGTATGAGCTGTCGGATCGAAGGGAGTCGAAGGCCTCCGCGATGAAGATGATCCGTGCCTCCAGGGGGATGCTCTCCCCGGAGAGGCCGTCGGGGTAACCCAGGCCATCGAAGCGTTCGTGGTGGTGGCGGATGAAGGGTTTTGTCTCCTTGAGGAATTCTACCCCATTGACGATTCTCTCTCCCATCTCTGGATGTTGGCGGATGAGATACTTCTCCTGATCCGTCAGTTTTCCCGGTTTTCCCAAGATCTGTTCGCTGATCAAGATCTTTCCTACATCGTGGAGCAGTGCGGCTAACTCGAGCATTCTCTGGGACTGCGGTGGAAACCCCATGGTCTTGCCGATAGCGCACGCGTAATTGGCCACTCTCCTCGAATGCCCTGAGGCAATGCCGTCCCTGGCATCCAGTGCATTGAGCAGGGCCCCGATGCTGTCTATGTAGCCTCGATAGAGGTGATCATAGTCTTCAAGGAGTTCCCTCCGGGAAGGACTACTTTGCGAGGAGGCCAGTTGCTCAAGATCCGAAATCATAATACGGTGGTGACCACCGGGCGTCTTATAGGATTTAAGCTTCCCCGAATAGATGTAGTTCTTGATGGTCTGAACCGTCACCCCTAAGAGATGGGCTGCCTGTTTCGTCTTGATGAGGTCCGTTGGATGATGGGCCATCGATTTCACGGCCTTCTCTGGTTTATCATTTTTATACGATTCATCTTCTCTAGCTGTTTTCGCAACAAATATGCCAAAATCGATTCTTGCGCCCTTATAAGATCTTAATTGAGGAATAGTTTCACACAACCTTTTAAAATCATTGATATACTATTATCTTCGATTTCTCTCGGGAAGTAGGGATCTCCTTCATTCACATATCGGGTCTTGTGGTTTAATTATTGCAATCCGTCAAATATCGGCACCATTATGAAAAAAATTCATAAAATATCAATAAAAATGGGCGGAAGAGTTTATTGAGATTTTCCTCAAACCAGGATTTTCCCAACGTGAGTGGGGCTGGAGAGGAGTATGGGATTGTCTTGAAAATGGATTTTTTTAAAAGACGGCATGATTTTTGAAGAAGATTGCATACCAGAATGAAAGCGGATTAATTGCTGTCAACTCGAGTAAAATAGAAAAAGGGATAATTTCAGGAGAGAACCTAGAAATAATTTGTTAAAGGGGGTTTTTAGGCAAAAATAAGAGATATGACTTATTTTCGACGAGTCTCTGAGTCTATTTCCTTCATATTATTCGATTTTGGCATTTTTTCCTTTTTCTCAACAGTTTCTGGGTACTTTAACTTTTTTTCATAGCTCTAGGGATTATTTGTGCGGTAAACCATCATTAGGGGAATAAACCCAGTTCGGAGAGTCATCAATGGTTGCATCGAACCAGGAAATCCATCTAAAAGATTATCTACGTGTCATTTTGAAGCGAAAGTGGATCATCGGCACATTTATGGTGATCGTGGTAACCCTTGCCGTCCTTTCCTCCCTGAACAAAGAACCCTACTATAGAGCCGCCGTTCGTTTATCCATCCAGAGACAGAACTCTAGTGTCATCCTCTTCCCCAATATGGCCTTTCCCCTCTACGATCCGGGTTACTACCAGACTCAATACACTATCCTACGGAGTCGGCCCTTGGCTAAGAGGGTCATAAGGAAGCTCAAGCTCCAGGAAAGCCCGGAGTTTAAGCCTTCACCCCGACGATCGTTCAGCCTCGATATCAAGGCCCCGGCATCTTGGCTACTGAAGAAGCTGAATCCGGTTAATCTATTCAACGGGTCTTCCAGCGCAAAGGGAACCATCAAACCGAACAACGCAAGGAACAACGGGATAAGCCCGGGACTCGTAAACGCCCTTATCGGTCGCTTAGGCGTTACACCGATGAAGGATAGCAAAATGGTTGTGGATCTCAGCTTTACCGGTCGTCATCCCCGCATTATCGCCCAAATCGCCGATGCCGTTGCCGAGGAATACATCAATATGACCATGGAAGCAAAGATCGAGACCGCCCAGAAGATGATGGAAAAGCTCGATGAGCAGCTGTCCCAACAGAAGGCGGAGGTAGAGGAGTCCGAAATTATCCTCCAGAAATACAAGGAGAGAAAGAATATCGTCTCCCTAGAGGAGAAACAGAACATCGTTGTTCAGAGGCTTTCCCAGCTCAACTCGCTGGTAACCTCAGCAAAGACCGAAAGGATTGCGATTGAGACGAGATATAGGGAGCTCAAGAAATTGACCAACCAGCCGGAGATGATCGAATCCCTCCCCTCCATCTTGAGCAACACTATGATCCAGCAGCTCAAAACGGATTATGTTGCCCTACAGAGGAAATATTCCGAACTGTCGAAGAAATATGGGACAAAACACCCGAAGATAATCG
This sequence comes from uncultured Syntrophobacterales bacterium, assembly GCA_965371165.1. Lineage (GTDB taxonomy): Bacteria > Desulfobacterota > BSN033 > WVXP01. Next base: position 3,639 of record CBDUXJ010000123.1, read on the forward strand.
AGCTGAGATCCCAGATTGGCCTGATGAAGAGAAAAATTGCCCTCGAGGTCAAGAAGAATGTCAATAGCCTTATGACCGAATATAAGGTGGCACAATCGAAGGAGACCACCCTCGTGGAGGCTTTGGAGAACCAGAAGAAAGAAGCGCTGGAGTTAAATAGGAAGGCCATCGACTACGGGATCTTGCAACGGGATGCGGAGAGTAACCGTCAAATGTATAATATCTTAATTAAGAAGATAAAGGAACTGGATTTAGGCAGTGACCTGAAGGGCACCAATATCAGGATCATCGATCCGGCTCAGGTCCCGAGAAGCCCAATAGGGCCTAAAAAGGGATTCAATATTCTCTTTGCGGCTTTCATCGGTTTGGGACTAGGAGTGGGTCTTGCCTTTTTCCTGGAGTATATCGACACGAGCATGAAAACCCCTGAGGATATCAAGCGAATCCAGGTTCCTTACATGGGTTTCATACCCACATTCCACCCGAACAACCATTTAGAGCTTATCGTTCAGGAGGATCCTAAATCCCTCGTGTCGGAGGCCTATCGGACTTTGCGGACGGGTATTCTGTTTTCCGGTTCAAAGCCCCCGCCCCAGTTTATCCAGGTAACCAGTGCGGGACCTCAAGAGGGAAAGACCATCACCGCTGCCAACATAGCCACAGTAATGGCCCAGAGCGGTAGTCGAGTGCTCATTATGGATTGCGATATGCGGAAACCCAGGATCCATGAGATCTTTGGGATACCAAACGCACGCGGTCTCTCCGACCTTCTCCTTGATGGGGAGGATGGGTTTTCCTCCATCAGAAAGACGAAGCTTCCCAATTTGGACCTGCTTACCTGCGGAACGATTCCCGATAACCCCTCCGAGCTCTTGAGCTCCAAGAGGATGCAGAGGCTATTGACGCTCCTCGGCGAGAAATATGATCGGATCATCATGGATTCACCACCGGTTCTCGCAGTGACGGATTCCATTGTGCTGAGCCGGCTGGTGGAAGGGATTATCCTGGTAGTGGGGGCAGGAACTTCCAATAGAAATGGTGTTGCGAGGGCAGTGGAGCTCCTGAAAGAGGTTAATGCCCGTATCGTCGGGGCCATGCTGAATAATTTAAACGTGGACAAGGAACGTTACTATTATTCCCGCTACTATTATTATAATTATGGGAAGTATGGGTACCATAGCTACGGGGATAATGGAAATGGAACAAAAAAGAAGAAGAGAAAAGTTATGAGACACTACTATTCGACGAAGTCAAATGGGAAATCAATGCATCCTACGAAAGGGGAAAATCGTCAGAGAGTGTCTTAGGAAAGTATATTAAAATACATTAATCAAAAGCTTATTGTGAGGGGAAAAGGCGGAGCACCCTATCGTGCCTTTCCCCCTTTTTTTACTATCCTATCGACGATCGCGGACGTTGAGACGCCTTGGATTTGGGGGATGATAACCACCTTTCCCCCTGTCCCTTCAACCACCTCCCTTCCGATAGTGGTTTCTGGCGTCCAATCCCCACCCTTGACCAGGATATTGGGTTTCAGGAAGGAGATGAGCCCCAGCGGATCGGGCTCATCGAAGATCACCACATAATCGACACATGCCAGGGCAGAGAGGACCTCGGCCCTCTCTGCCTCCGGGGTGAAGGGCCTGGACGGCCCCTTGATGGATCGAATGGACCGATCGCTATTGAGGGCGACGATCAAGATATCCCCCCGCCTTTTAGCCTCCTCGAGGCAACGAATGTGGCCAATATGGAGGATGTCGAAACACCCATTGGTAAAAACGATCCTCTTTCCCTTCCGTTTAAGGCCTTCGAGGATATTCTTCAATTCATCCCTCGGTTTTATCTTTTTCCGCACTTCTTACGCCCTTTTTTCCTATCCCGTGCCAGCTCTTCTTATATGCAGCGTCTCAAATAGTTGCACATAATTCAAACAAGGATTAAATCCTAAAGTCGCTTCGCTCCAAATCCTAAATTCTAATTTAGGAATTAGTTTTTAGAATTTGCCTGTACTCCTTCCTATACGCAAATATTCATGTCATCACATATTAAATTAATACCTCTGTTTCACCGCGAGATAAAGGGGGTGATCTCTAAGATTTCCCCTCGAAAAAGACCTTATACGCCCTGAAGGTCTCGTAGATATCCACTTTGCTTGCCACCTCAAAGGGTGAGTGCATACCCAGGAGGGGTGCGCCACAGTCAATGATATCCATTCCATAGCTGGCCAAATACTTAGCCACCGTTCCACCTCCTCCCTCATCAACCTTGCCCAATTCCGCCATTTGCCAGGTGATTTGGTGATCGTTGAATAGTTTCCTGATCTCCGCTACATATTCGGCGCTGGCATCGCTTGAGGCGTACTTCCCCCCGGATCCCGTGAACTTGGATAGACAAACTCCGTATCCGATCTTGGCCGCATTCTGTTTTTCATGGACGTCCTGATAGTTGGGATCCATTGCTCCATCCACGTCCGCTGAAAGGGCTCTGGAGCGAAACAAGACTTGCCGCAGGGCCATATCGCTCACTTCTTCCCCGGATAGACTCAGGAGGTCGGTCACGATCCATTCCAGGAATTTTGATTTGGCACCGGTGTTCCCCTCGCTCCCTATTTCCTCCTTATCCAAAAACACGGCAAGGGTGGTATATACCGGATCTTTTACCGAATCGATAGCCCTCAAGGAGGTGTAGGAGCAGAGTCTATCATCCTGGCCATAAGCACCCACGAGGCTCTTATCGAACCCGACATCCCTGGCTTGATGGGCCGGGACTAATTCCAGTTCAGCGCTCAAGAAGTCTTCCTCCACCAAGCCGTACTGGCTAAAGAGAAAATCGAGAAGGTTGAGCTTTACGCGTTCTTTTACCTCCTCATCGGGGAAGGGAATACTTCCCGCCAGGATGGTCAATTTTTCCCCCTGTATGGCCTCCCTCAGTTTCTTCTCGTCTTGAACCCTTCTCGAGAGATGGGGCATTAGATCGCACACGGTGAATACGGGATCACCGGCCTCTTCGCCAAGGCGTAATTTCAATTGGGTCCCGTCCCTTTTAATCATCGTTCCATGGAGGGCCAAGGGTTTTGCCACCCACTGGTATTTCTTTATGCCCCCGTAATAGTGGGTTCGAAGAAGGCCCATTTCCAGTTCTTCATAGAGGGGATTTTGCTTCAGGTCGAGTCTCGGCGAATCGATATGGGATATGATGATTCGCATCCCCTCGGAAAGGGGACGTTTCCCGGGGATAGCGAGGGCGATATTCTTTTTCTTATTCACCCAATAGATCCTCCGTTTCTTTTTTGGATCGGAAATATCCCGAAAGCCCCTTTCCTTGGCGTAGTTAAGTACTTCGACAACTGCCTCCCGCTCCGTTTTGGCGCCATCGAGAAACCGTTTGTAGTGCTCGGCAAAGAGAAAAGATTCCTTCCTATAGGATTCCTGCATCTGGTCCCAGGCTAACCTGCCCTTCAATTTCAGCGTATCTTCCAAATGTTTGGCCTTTTTCTTGTCCCCGGGCATGTTTCTCCTCCCTCTCGAACTTTTTCAGGGCTATAAATGACGGCTTCGTAAAAAGTCCATCTGCTGCGTTCCGCTTCATCCTTCGTCACTGC
>CBDUXJ010000124.1:0-7238 GCA_965371165.1 uncultured Syntrophobacterales bacterium
TCCTCAGGATTTGCGCGCCTTGCATCTGGATCTTTTTTCTTTGCCGTCTGATTCGGACTTTTTACAATGATGCCAATGCGTATTGAGGGGGAAAATGATATAATGATTATGTAAATACTTCCTTCCTATCTGCTCCCCAGAGGGGCAATCACCACGTGATATTGAACCGGATAAAAAGGGAAAATGCTTGCCAAAAGGATCATTCCCTGTTTGGATGTTGACAGCGGAAGGGTTGTAAAGGGGGTACATTTCGTCGATATTCGGGACGCGGGCGACCCGGTGGAGAACGCGGAGCTCTATAATAAGCAGGGGGCTGATGAGATCATCTTTCTTGATATCACCGCTTCCAGCGACCGGAGGGACATCATCATCGATGTGGTGGAGAGAACCGCTGAACAAGTCTTCGTGCCCCTTACCGTTGGGGGAGGAATCAGGAACCTGGATGACATCCGGAGGATATTGAGGGCAGGGGCCGATAAAGTATCCATCAATACCGCTGCGGTGGAGAGCCCGGACCTCGTTAGAGAGGCTGCCGATCGGTTTGGCTCCCAATGCATCGTGGTGGCCATCGATGCAAAGGCGAGGGATTCCTCATGGGAGGTATTCATCCATGGGGGACGGACCCCTGCGGGTCTGGATGTGCTGGAATGGGCCAAGAAGATGGAGGAATTAGGCGCGGGAGAATTCATGCTAACGAGCATGGATCGGGATGGAACCAAGGAGGGGTATGACCTCAGATTGACCCGAACCGTTTCGGAATTAGTGAATATTCCCGTGATCGCTTCCGGTGGAGTGGGGACGTTGGAACATCTATACGAGGGGCTGACCGATGGACGGGCCGATGCCGTTTTGGCCGCCTCCATCTTTCACTACAACGAATTTACGGTGGAGGATGTAAAGGCCTACCTTAAGGGACGGGGAGTTAACGTGAGGCTATAGGTCATGAAAGGAGAGTGGGGAGAGCACTGCGGTATATTCGGAGTGTACGGTCACCCAGAGGCGGCCAACTTAACCTATTTGGGCCTCTACGCCTTGCAGCACCGGGGCCAGGAGAGCGCGGGGATCGTCTCCGCCGATGCCCGTGGCCTGCACTCCTATCGCAACATGGGGCTTGTATCCGAGGTCTTCACAAGGGATGTCCTGAAGAGGCTTCCCGGAACAAGTGCCATAGGCCATGTGAGATACTCCACCGCCGGGTCAAGCGATTTGAAAAACGCTCAGCCCTTCACGGCCCATTATGCACGGGGAGGGCTGGCCATTGCCCACAATGGAAACCTGACCAATGCTCATATCCTCCGGGATGAGCTTGAGGCACATGGGTCGCTGTTCCAGTCTACCATGGACACGGAGATCATTGTTCATCTGATCGCCCTCTCCAATGAAAATGATCTAGCTGGGAGGGTAGTAAGGGCTCTCAAACAGGTAGAAGGGGCTTTTTGCCTCCTCTTTTTGCGGGAAAACGAGATGATCGCGGTGCGTGATCCCCATGGGTTCAGGCCCTTGGTCTTGGGACGTCAGAAGAGCGCCTATCTCGTCGCCTCGGAGACCTGTGCCTTGGATCTCATTGGCGCGCAGTTCGAGAGGGAAATCGAACCCGGGGAGATGGTGGTCATTAACGAAGACGGGGTCCACTCCTTTTACCCCTTCGCCCCCATGAACCCTTCCCATTGTGTATTCGAATTCATCTATTTCGCCCGTCCCGACAGCTTCATCTTCGGACGAAACGTTTACGGAGTTAGGAGGGAGCTGGGGGTCCAGTTGGGCAGGGAGCATCCCGCGGATGCTGAAATTGTCATCCCCACACCCGATTCGGGCTTTTCCGCTGCCATCGGCTATGGGCATGAGGCCAATATTCCCATCGAGTTAGGCCTCATCAGGAACCACTATGTGGGCCGAACCTTTATCGAGCCGAAGCAATCCATCAGGCATTTCGGTGTCAAGATCAAGTTAAATCCGGTGAAGGAGCTCATTAGGGGGAAGGGAGTTGCGGTCGTCGACGACTCCATCGTCAGGGCTACCACGAGCAGAAAGATCATCAAGATGATCCGAAGGTCCGGGGCTGAGCAGATCCACGTACGAATTAGTTCTCCCCCCATCACCCACTCCTGTTTCTTCGGCATAGATACCCCCATGAAATCTGAGCTCATCGCATCCTCCCACTCCATCGAGGAGATAAACCGTTACATCACTTCGGATACCCTGGGGTATCTCAGCTTGGAGGGGTTGAAACGGTGCGTGGGCGATGAGAACGGCAGTTTCTGCTACGCCTGTTTCAGCGGAGGGTACCCCATTAAATTTCCCGCGAGGATGGGGGAAACCCAGCTTCGGCTATTCGAGGAAGCGTAACGTGGCAGATACTGCAAATTACGAGAGCCTAAAGGGGCTTTCCCTTGATCTGGGAGCCTCTATATTTGGCGTCGCTCGGGTCGAATCCCTGAGAGAGAGGTTTTTTTCCCTATCCCCTCAGGGGATTGACAATCTTCCCTATGCCATCTCATTGGGGGTTCACCTTTCGGATAGGATCATCGAAGATATCGAGGATGGACCAACTCCACTATACTTCTTCCATTATCAGAGGGTGAATATTTTCCTCGATGAAATGGCTCTCAGGATTACCTCCCACATCCAAAATCAAGGGTTCGACGCCCTGCCCATTCCGGCCTCTCAGGTGATCGATTGGAAAAGACAGATCGGTCATCTATCCCATAAACACGTGGCCAAGGAGGCGGGGTTGGGTTGGATTGGGAGACATAACCTCTTGGTCACCCCCAAATTCGGCTCAAGAATCAGGTTGATCAGTATTCTTACCGATATTCCCCTGAAAGTTGATAGGCCCATACAACGGGACTGTAGTACTTGCCGGGCCTGTATCCCCGTTTGTCCAACCAGTGCAATAGTGGAAGATTCCCTGGACTTCAATCATATCGGTTGCTATGAGTGGATAAAGGCCTTTTGTAAGGAACGCAATATCAGGCATCATATTTGTGGTATATGCATTAAGGCCTGCCCGGGCACGGAAAGACCTTGACCAATCAATATGGCTTATCTCTTATGGCTCATTGTGGTAACGATCGATATGATGTAATCGTCGTAGGCGGTGGTCATGCCGGCATCGAAGCGGCCCTTGCGGCAGCGCGGTTGGGGCATCCAACGTTGATGGTGACCATGAATATCGATTCCATCGGTTTCATGTCCTGTAACCCAGCGGTTGGAGGATTGGCCAAGGGTCATCTGGTGAGGGAGATAGACGCCTTGGGCGGAGAGATGGCCAGGGCTACCGATGATACGGGAATACAATTCCGTCAGTTGAATACGAGAAAAGGACCGGCGGTAAGGTCATCAAGGGCTCAAGTGGACCGGCACCTTTATAGGGGGAGGATGAAGAAGGCCGTCGAGGAAGAGAACAATCTGGATATCAGACAGGCCACGGTGGAGAGTATCTTGGTTAAGGATGATTCCGTTGATGGCCTCACCACGGGCTTCGGGGAGACCATTCTGGGTAAGACCATCATATTGGCAACGGGGACCTTTCTCAATGGGCTCATCCATATAGGATTGGAGCATTTCCCCGCTGGGAGGATGGGAGATTTTCCAGCTATTGGGCTATCGGAATGCCTGAAAAAGCTTGGGTTCAGGATGGGGAGATTAAAGACTGGTACCACGCCCCGGCTGAATGGAAAGACCATCGATTTTCGCAAGATGGTTCCCCAGTTGGGCGATGATCCCCCCGTTCCCTTTTCTTTCTCCACGAGGGAAATAAGGAGGGAGCAGGTACCCTGTTATATTACCCACACTAACCCCAATACCCACGAGATCATTAAGGGTGGCCTTGATCGGTCCCCGCTCTACAGCGGTGTCATTAAGGGTATTGGGGCCAGATATTGTCCTTCCATTGAGGATAAGGTGGTCCGATTCGCCGGAAAAGAGCGCCACCAGATATTCATCGAGCCCGAGGGCCTTGATACCAACGAGGTCTATCCGAACGGGTTGGCTACAAGCCTCCCGCTGGATATCCAATACGGGATGTTAAGGAGTATCGAGGGATTAGAGGACGTGGAAATAGTCAGGCCTGGCTACGCTATCGAGTACGATTATGTTGACCCCACGGAACTAAAACCATCCTTGGAGACGAAGAGGATAGCAGGACTTTTTCATGCTGGACAGATCAACGGAACCTCGGGTTATGAAGAAGCAGCGGCCCAAGGACTCATCGCCGGCATCAATGCCTCCCTCAAACTGGAGGAGAGGCCAGCCTTGATTCTGGATAGGTCGGAAGCCTATATAGGCGTCCTGATCGATGACCTGGCCACCAAGGGAACCAATGAACCCTATCGTATGTTCACCTCCAGGGCCGAGTATCGACTTTTCCTGAGGGAGGATAATGCGGATCTCAGGTTGAGGGAGGAGGGATACCGCGTTGGTCTCGTCGGGGAAAAGGAGTATGAGCTCTTCCTGAAGAAGAAGGAGGCTATCGAGAACCTGACTGAGAGGGTCTCTCGATGGATCGTCAATCCCACCAAGGAGAATAACGATAGGCTTCGTGCGATGGGGACATCGCCAGTGAAACGGGCGACGTCCCTGAGGGGAATCCTCAAAAGGCCAGAGGTAAGCTTTTTGGACCTCTTTCAATGCTATGCTGACCTATCGGATTTTGATCGGGAGGCACGGGACCAGGTGGAGATCCAGATAAAATATGAGGGGTATCTTATGAGGCAACAGGAGCAGATCGAGAGGTTTAAGAGGCTCGAAAATTTGAAGATCCCCGAGGATATGGATTTCCAAACGATTATCGGGCTATCGACCGAGGTGAAGGAAAAATTAAGCAAAATGAGGCCCATCTCTATTGGACAGGCCTCCAGGATTTCCGGCGTCACGCCAGCGGCGATATCTATACTGATAGTCAACCTCAAGAAATTGGGATGTATCTGAGCTCATGGGCGGAGCCTCAAAGAGGGAGGCAGTGGGAGCCGCTCTTTCTGCATGGCGTTTCCCATCGGAGGCCAAAGGGGAAAATAGGGGGGAACGCACAAGAGGATTCGAGTAGCGAGCCAGTGGATAGCAGAATGAAATACCCTGAAGGGCATATCACGAAATCCCGTATGTGCATCGCCGTCGGGTTCGCCTTGATCTTAATTGGATGGTCTCTGGCATTGGGGCAAAACGGGGCGACCACCTCCGCCGAAAGGCCTTTTTTCCGGAAAAGGTATTTCAGTTACCGCGCGGAAAAATTCGGGCTTCGTATTCTGGAGGCGACCATCACCTTGGAGGAGGCTCGATCCGAAGGAGGGGAGAAGGTTTATCTAGCCCAAGCACGGGTGGAAACCACGGGGGTGATCAATTGGCTATTTCGTATGCACAACCAGTTTCAATCCTGGGTCGATGCCCGTCATCTCGGCCCGCTGCGATACGTAAAGGAAATCCATCAGAAGGGAATTTTTTCAGGGGAGAAGGATTACAGGTCCGTGCTCACATTCAGCCGAGGGGATAACCGGGTCGTCGTCGATGGGACGAAGGAGGTAACCATTCCTCCCGGCACTCAAGATCCCCTCTCCTTCTTCGTCAAATACTATTTACAAGGGAAGATCAAACCCGGTGAAGAGATTCGAATGTCCATTTACGATGGGATTAAGCTGAGGGATGTCACCTTTAACGCGAGAGGGGAGTCGATTGAAACCGAGTGGTACGGCCCGGTGGACGTGATTTGCCTGGAATCGAAGGTTCCCTTCTCATCCCTTGGAGAGAGGGAGGGAATAATAAGGATCTGGTTTACCCGGGATCGGAGGAAAGTCCCTGTTCGAATCGGCCTCGACCTTCCCATCGGGACGGTTCGATTCGAACTCGAGTCCTTCGAGGAATGGTGATATGAGAAGGCAAAAGGGGAAGATGTTTGGGGATCGGGGCAATTGAAACAACGGCCGAATTGCGCTTTTGGATCAGGTGATGAGGGACCACCTTAACTCAATGATCTTGCCGCCAATCCTCATGGGGCTTTCCCGCGCCTAATATGGGAGACCATGAGTCCATTGAAAAGGGTTGAACAACACGCCATCGGTATTGGGATCTTTCTATTGGTCCTTCTCTCCGGGTGTTCCACGGCGGCCTATGTAACTCGATTGGGGTTCGGACAGGCCAAGGTGCTCCTCTTCAGCCGATCAAATGAAGATGTCTTTAAGGATCCTTCGGTAAGCCAGAGGACGAAGGATCGTATAAAATTCGTATTGGAAGTTAAGCAATATGCCGAGGAGAGGGTAGGCCTGAAAAAAACGGGAAATTATTCGAGGTATTTCAAAGTAGACAATCAAGGATTACTCTATGTAATTTCAGCATGTCCCAGGGATAGCCTCTACCCTTACCAATGGAACTTTCCCATTGTTGGCAGGATGTCCTATAAGGGATTCTTCAGTTTGAAGGAGGCCCAAAAGGAGAGGGAGAAACTGGAAAGGGCGGGTTATGATACCTATTTGCGGAGGGCCTGGGCATACAGCACCCTGGGATGGTTTAAAGATCCCATCTTCTCATCGATACTGGATCAGACAAGGGCCATCATCGCGCAAATCGTCATCCATGAACTTACCCATACTACCCTCTTCATCGAAGATCACTTGGATTTCAACGAACAGATGGCTACCTTTATAGGCGATCAGGGGGCAATTGAATTCTTCTCGGAACGGTATGGAAAGGATTCACCGGACTATTGGAACGCCCGCAATATATTGGACGATGAGCTCATTTTTGGCAAATTTATCGAGGATATCTGCGGGGTTTTACGAGAGTTATATTCCAGCGGCTTATCCAAGGAAAAAAAGCTTGAATTGAGGGAGGGGATCTTCCGGAAGGCCAAGGAAGACTTTCGACGCCTCAAGGTGAAGTTGAAGACCCGGCTCTATTTCGGCTTTGAGGATGAAGGGCTCAACAATGCCATCCTCCTTTCCTACTGGCAATACATCGGGGGGCTCGAGCTTTTCAGGGGGCTTTACCACTCGCTGGATGAGGACTTGGGGAAGATGATAGCCTTCTTAAAGGAAGTAAAGAGATCGGGGGGAGATCCAAGGGAATTGGTGCAACGGCAGCTTTTGGGTAAAACCATAGATATTAAAGATTATGCAACCCGCAAAAACCTTCCTTCCCTCAATATGGTAAAGGGAACGCGAAGCCGCCGAGTCCATCTGGGGTTTATGGATGTGTGACGGCTTCGTAAAAAGTCCATCTGCCGTTCGACATGCTCACGGCCCTGAGCA
>CBDUXJ010000125.1:0-7228 GCA_965371165.1 uncultured Syntrophobacterales bacterium
TTTTCGAAAACTCGGGGGTAGTACTGGAGAGTACGCATTGTGATACAAAATCCCGATGTGGCCGCCTAAGCCCGTAATCTCCCTTGGAGTTCCCTTTCCAGGGCCCGAAGAATTCGGTCCCTGATGCGGTTAACATCCTCGGGCGTAAGGGTCCTATCAAGGGCCCGGTAGGTTAATGAACAGGCCAGGCTCTTTTTGCCCGGCGGAACTTGAGGCCCCTGATAGAGGTCGAACAGGTCGGCTCCGACGAGAAATTTCCCTCCGGCCCGCTGGATGACCTCCTGGACTCGTTGTGCCGGGATATCCTCATCGACGACAACGGCCAAATCCTCGCTGAGGGATGGAAACCGAGAGATAGAGGCCAGCTCACCAACGAGGCAGGCATGGGCAAGGAGCATCTCTAAATCCAGCTCCCCCAAACAGACGGGCTGCTGAGGATACTGGGAAAGGTCAAAGGCCTCAAGGACCTTGGGATGAACTTCGCCCAGTATTCCCGCTTCCCCTTTCCCTGTGATCAACTGTGCAGCGCGACCGGGATGGAACGTGGGGCTCTTTGCCGGTCTTAAATGCCACTCCCTGATCCCCAACCTGTTCAACAAGATCTCGATCACACCCTTGAGATCGAAAAAATCCATGGAGCCCGTCGCCTTCTCCAACCAAAATGGGGCTTCCCTCGGACCAGTCATGGCAATTCCCAAACGGCGCAACTCACGGGGCAAGATCTCTCCCTCTACTGGATGGTAAACCCGCCCTACCTCGAAAATAGACACCCGGTCTGTAAACCGCACATTATCCCTCACCGTCTCCAGCAGACAACTCATGAGCGAACGCCGCATGAACTCCCTCTCGCTGGACAGGGGATTGGTCAATCTGATATAGTCGGCTTCCCTCGGAGAGGCACCTCCTGGAGCCACCTTGCCAACTGCCTCGAGGTTTGTGATGGAATAGGTGATCACTTCCTGTAATCCACACCCGACCATCACATCTTGCACGAACTCCTCTTTCTCCAGCGATTCATTTCGTTCCTGGGGAGGCAGTTCATCTCCCATCAGTGTGGCGGGGATTCGATCGTAACCATAAATCCGAACCACCTCTTCCACAAGGTCGACGGGAAGGCTGATGTCCAGACGGTGATCCGGAACGGTGGCGGAAATGACGTCTCTCCTCTTTTTACATCGAAAATCGAGGCTCTCGAGAATCTCCATGATCCCTTCGTCTTCCATCCCTATTCCCGTTATCCGCTCCACTTCACGAGCGGTAATCTCCACGACCCTTTTCTCCTGTTTGACGGGATAAACATCAACTACCCCCTCGGCAATGGTCCCCCCTCCGAGTTGCCTCATCAGGTCTGTGGCCCTCTTTGCGGCGGGGACGGTCATAGAGGAAGGAACACCCCGGCCGAATCTCGCTGACGCCTCGCTGGACAGCTTGAGCGTCTGTGATGTCCGACGGTTGTTGATATGGCTGAAGCTTGCGGCCTCCAAGAGGATATTCTTCGTCCTTTCCATTACCTCGCTCTCAAATCCCCCCATCACTCCGGCGATAGCAACTGGCCCGCCGCCATCGGTGATGAGCAACATGTCTTCGGTGAAGGTTCGCTGTACTCCATCCAGAGTGGTCATGCTCTCTCCCGGCTTTGCACGCCGGACGATGATAACGGGGAGATTACCATCGGATACACCCACATGGCCCGTTCGATTGCGCAGCATGTCGTAATCGAAGGCATGCAAGGGCTGTCCCCACTCCAGCATCACATAATTGGTGATGTCCACGATGTTATTAATGGGCCTCATTCCGGATAGCAGGAGGCGTCTCTGCATCCATAGGGGCGAGGGACCTATCTTGATATCCCTAATGAGGGTGGCCGAATAGCGAAAACAGAGGTCCGGGTCGTCAATTTCGATCTCGACCTGGCCTTGGATGGGCTCGCCGAGGGCTTCCATCTCGGGTATGCCCACGCGGAGTTTCTGCCCGGTGAGGGGGGCCACTTCCCGAGCGATCCCAATCATGGAAAAACATCGGGCCAAGTTGGGCGTTAAGTCGAGATCCAAAACAGTATCCCCCATATACTCCACAAGGGAAGTTCCAACGGGTGCATCCTCATCGAGAAGGAGAATTCCCGTATGCTCATCGGACAAGCCCAGTTCCTTTTCGGAACAGACCATCCCCTCGGAAGGGATTCCACGAATTTTGCTGTGCTTGAGGGTCGTAAACTTCAATTCTTGGGAATAGCCGTCTATGAGCCGAGCGCCTGCGATGGCGAAGGCCACCTTCTGCCCTTTTTGACCAACCCTGAGGTTGGGTGCACCGGTCACAACACTCATGGGCTTGCCTGCCCCGTAATCAACCGAGACCACGGTCAAGCGGTCGGCATTGGGATGTTTTTCGACGCTCACGACTTCACCCACGAAGATCTTCTCCCGATCCCATTGCGACCCAATATGCTCGATCGATCCAACCTCCAAACCGGCCAAGGTCATGCGTTCGGCCAGCTCTTCAATGTCCATCGTGATATCTACGTAATCTCTCAACCAGCTGATAGGTACTTTCATGCCGTGTCCCTAAAAAGCTTCTGAAAAAGCCGCCTTTCGCCGCTTTTTTCTCCAAGCTTTCAGTGCTGTAGTCAAAAGATGATGCTGCGGTGTTGCAGTTCTGCAGTGCTGCAGTCAAATAGAAGTTTTCTGGTTCATCGTGCTTGGGTGCATATTTTTGATTCCACTACGGAGTGAATTCGCGTCGGGACCTCCCTTCACTCGCTTTCAGACCTCCTATAAGACAACGGACCCAAATATACGCAGCCTTTTAAAATTGATCATTTCGTAAAAAGTCGCAATCAGACGGTAAAGAAAAAAGATCCAGATGCAAGGCGCGCAAATCCTGAGGAATGAAGCGTACATAGAAGTACGCTGCAATGACGAAGGATGCAGCGCAACGCCGCAGATGGACTTTTTACGAAGCCGTCAAAATTGGCTCAGGAAACGTAAGTCATTACTGAAAAAATAGCGGATATCGTCGATACGATGCCTCAGCATCGCGATCCGTTCGGGTCCCATGCCGAAGGCGAACCCGCTAAATACCCTCGGATCATAGCCCCCATTTTCCAAAACCACGGGATGTACCATACCCGCCCCCAGGATCTCCAACCACCCCGTTTGCTTACATACAGAACACCCTTTGCCTCCGCACAAAATGCAGTCTATATCAATCTCGACGCTGGGTTCGGTGAAGGGGAAATAACTACATCGGAAACGGATCTTTCGATCGGCCCCGAACATCTGACGTCCGAACTCGATCATGGTCCCCTTCAAATCGGCGAGGGTAATTCGTTTCCCCACGGCGAGCCCCTCCACCTGGTAAAACATAAAATCCGAACGGGAGGAAACCTGCTCATACCGGTAGCATTTCCCCGGAAGGATAACCCGTATGGGATTGGGGCAAAATTTCCGCATGGCCCTGATCTGCCCCGGTGAGGTATGGGTTCGGAGGAGAACCCCTTCCCGCGTGGTGTAAAAAGTATCCCACATATCCCTGGCGGGATGTCCCGCGGGCATATTGAGCAGTTCGAAGTTATTGAGCTCAGTTTCAACCTCGGGTGCTTCGAACACCTGGAACCCCATCTTCGCGAAGATGGCATAGATGGTCCGCAGGGTCTGAGTGCTGATATGGAGCCTGCCCACATCGATTGGCCTACCAGGGAGGGTAATGTCGACCTGTTCTTCCAGGAGGGCATCCCGCTGGAGGGCCTTCAATGCCTCAACCCTTTCTCCATAGGAACTTTCCAAAAAAGATTTTACTTCGTTCGTCCGCTCGCCTGCCAGGGGACGCTCGTCTCCAGGGAGTTTGCCGATTCCTTGAAAGATCTCCGTAAGCTCGCTCTTCTTCCCAAGGTACTTCACTCGCCACTCATCCAGCTCTGCTAAATCCCGTGAATCCTCCAAGGCTTTTTTGGCCTCCTCCAATAAATGGTCTAATCGATCGAGCATAAATCGAATCCCTCTATATCCCGAAGTCCTACGATTTTACCGAAACCCGAGGAAGAAAGAAAGGGGGGATTTCCCGCCCCCCATTTCATTGAGGTTACCGTAGGGGCTTCCCCTTGGAGGAAATGTTTCGGGTTTTTACGCCACAAAGATGCCATCGGTTCGAGCCCCGCAGTTCCCACATTTTCCGCTTTTCACATGGTATTGGCTGATATAGTATCCGGTTCTGCCGATCAGGACTTTCCCGCATCGATAACAGTAGGTATTTTCCCACTCTCCGGCCGGTACATTGCCCACGTAGACATACCGGAGTCCCATATCGAGCCCGATCTTTCTCGCTTTTACCAGCGTTTCGACAGGCGTACGGGGTTGATCGTTGAGCTTGTACGTGGGGTAGTATTGGCTGATATGCCAGGGAACGTCAGCACCCAATTCCAAGATAAATCTGGCGATCCCCTTTATTTCCTCCTCTGAGTCATTGTACGTGGGTATCATCAGAGTTGTAATCTCAATCCAGATGCCCAATTCCCGATAGAGCCTGATGGAATCTAAGACGGGCTGAAGCCTGGCCCCACAGATTTTCTTGTAGAAATCATCGGAGAGGGATTTCAAATCGATATTGGCCGCATCCAAATAGGGCTTCATGGTTCGCAGTGCCTCAGGGGTAATGTAGCCATTGGTTACGAAAACATTTTTCATGCCCTCAAGGTTGGCCAATTTGGCCGTATCCAGCGCATACTCGAGAAAGATCGTGGGCTCGGTATACGTATAGGCGATGCTATCGCATCGGCCCTGCTTCGCGAGAAAGACCATTCGCTCGGGGGGTAAATCTTCCCCGAAAATATCTCCACCGCTTCCCACCTGGGAGATATTGAAATTTTGACAATGAAGGCACTTGAAGTTGCACCCTACCGTGGCCACGGAGAATATGTTGGTCCCTGGCATAAAATGGAACAGAGGCTTCTTCTCGATGGGGTCGATGGCTGTGGAAATCGCCTTTCCGTAGACGAGGGTATAGAGGGTCCCATCCCTATTTTCCCTCACGCCACAGATACCCTTCTTACCGTCCCCTATCGTACACCGATGGAAACAGAGATGGCATTGGACAACGGGCGGTTCCTTTTTTTCGTAGAACATGGCCTCTTTCATCAACCAACCCCTTCTATGCCCCGTCCCAATGGAGTTTCTCCTTTTTTGAATACCAGTGAACCGGGTCGATATAGTATTCGTGCATATCCTGGAAGATGAGGAGGTGTCCTCGCTCCTCATAGGCCAACTGCTGATAGAACTTCTTCTCGATAAGGACCTTCGCTCTATCGGCCAAATCCTGATAGAAGCGGAACCCCTTCTCCTCATATTCTCTGGCCATCGTAGCGGCCTCAATATCATCGGTTTCGACCTTGACGTTTTGATCCAACTTCTCCCTTGCCTCTTCAAAGACATTTTTCAAGGGGCTCTTCGTCGTAAAAAGGGCAGGCCGATCCGGCCACTCACCCGTCTTGATGAGGGAGTCGTAGACCTCTCGTATCCTCTTGATATGCTCCAGTTCCGCATCGGCTATGGATTGAAACATGAGTCGCCCATACCTCTGCTTGGTCTTTTTGCTGGCATCCAAGAAGAATCTCCGCCCATCCTCCTCGAATTTGATGGCCGCCTTTAAAGCTTCGAATCCCGATTGTTTTTCCATATTCCTTCCCCCTAGATCGTTATCTTTTTGGGTTTTGCTTCGAATTATAAAATGACCCCGGCCTAAAAGTCAAAAAATGGGGGAAAAAGTTTAGCCCACCTTCAATCCTTTCCATCGTCCTCTCCCAAAACGGAAAGCCATAAATGTCCCTTGAAATGTCATGGAGGTAACCATTACGACCCATACCCCCGTCGCTCCATAGCCCAGGACGAGGGCAACCAAGAAAGCCAATGGTAGCCGGATAAACCACATCCCAATGATGATTACCCACATGGCCCCCCTGGTGTCACCGGCTCCCTGGAGACCGCCTCCCAGAATTAGGCTTAACGCCATGAAGGGCACAGAAACCATATTAATCCTCAGATAGCGGGTTGTCTCCTCGAGAACTGCCGCCTCCTTCGCTAAAATGGAGGCAAACGAGTGCGCCCGGATAAAGATCACAAAAGCGATGAGGCTCAAGGAAACCATTCCCACCAGAGCGATATCCCATCCCACCTTTGAGGCTCTGTCGGCCTTTCCGGCCCCCAGATTTTGCCCCACAAGGACCGATGCTGCCATATTCAGGGCAAAGGCTGGAAGGAAGATGATGGCTTCAATTCTGAGACCGTTGGTAATGGATGCCAAAGCGGTGATACCTGTAACTCCCAACCTCCCAAGGATGTTATAGAGGACGATGGTCCCGGCATTCCAGGCTATCTGAAGTAAAGCGCTTGGCCAACTGAGGTTTGCAATCCTCTTAATCGTGACCAATGAAATGATCCAAGGAGTACTATAAATAGGCTTCCAGCGTTGTGAAGAAAAGAAGACGAGGTTGATTGCCATTCCAATCGAGACCGAAATGGCTGTAGCCAGTGCAATGCCAGGATATCCCATTTTGGGGAAGGGGAAAATGCCGAAGACAAGGCCGAAATCCCCGATGATATTGATGGCGCTGACCAAAAACATGGTGAGAAGGGGCTTTTGTACCTCACCGCTTGCGCGAAATACCGCGTTGGAGATAATCAAGAGATAGTTGGGCCCCAGGGAGAAGGCGAAAATCCTCAGGAAAGTCTCCGCAATTTCCCTGATAGCTCTAGGGAACCCCGCCGTAGCGATAATCTCCCGATGGAAGATAAGGCCGGCGGCCGTCAGCCCGATGGCGATGATGGCGCCGAAAATGAGGGACTGTTTAGCATCCTTGATGGCCTTTGGAAAGTCCCCCGCACCAACGGACCTAGAGACCAAGGCGACCGTTCCGATGCTGATGGCGTTGGCGATAATGATGAGGAGGAAATAGAGCTGACCGATGAAACCGACCGCAGCCTGAACCTTGGGGTTGATGAGTCCTGCAACATAGATGTCGGTGAAGCCCACAAAGAAATTAAAGATCATGATGAGAAGCATGGGCCAGGAGAGCTGCCAGATATTGGCCCAAAGGCTTCCCATGGTAAGGTTGGCGATTTGATCATTCCGTGATGGGGAATTCATCTCTAATGGGAAGTATAGGATTATTTTGGACCTTTCTTCAATAAAAAAGGGTTGGGGGTTCTTGGGTTGATTTGGTTTGTTTGGTTTATTTCGT
>CBDUXJ010000126.1:0-7207 GCA_965371165.1 uncultured Syntrophobacterales bacterium
CATCTGGATCTTTTTTCTTTGCCGTCTGATTCCGACTTTTTACGAAATCATCAACGTTGGTTCTAAAACATCCTCGCACAGAAGGGTTGGGGGTCACTGGTAGATTTTGAAGGTTAATGACCCTCTCCCTCTCTTCAACAAGAAGGGGGAGAGGGGGGGCAGGTCTTTTTTTGCCATCGTTGAGAAACAGGTTCTCAATAAAAAGGACCAGGATAGGGAAGGGATCAAACCTTCACTACACTGTTGATTTGTCTCATCTGTGAATAGCATGTATTCCATTACCGGTCCCCAAACTATACTTTTTCATAGACAAAAGCCCCCTCTATATATTGTATTATTTGCTTATAGTAACACAATATATAGTACCTATCAATAAAAAATGGCGTTTCGAGGTTTACAAATGGGGTTAAAATTAGGAAGGTAATTTAGGAAAATAATAATTAAAAGGATAGTATTAATTGAATGGGTATTTTTTGGGGGTAATTATTTAGAATATATAATCTCATGGCAAAGAAAGCGATAAAGATCAAGAGTGGGAAACGGTTCTCTTTAACGAGGGAGTGGGGAGAGTTTATGATGTACAGATGCCGGATATTAAGCCTTACATCAGAGACCTGGATTCTAAATCCGATGCCAACGATGGTTGGATTAACGAGATAAAGGAGGTGAGTGCGGTGGAAATCGAAAAAAAGATAGAAAGTTTAGGACTGGAGCTGCCCGAGACTCCCAAGCCGGTGGCTTCCTATATCCCCGCGGTACATTCGGGGAATTTGGTCTTTACGTCAGGTCAACTTCCCATTATCAAAGGGGAGTTGAAGGCGAGGGGCAAGATAGGGAGCGACCTTACCGTTGAAGAAGGGTACGAATGTGCAAGAGTTGCGGCATTGAACTGCTTGGCGGCCCTTAAATCCGTGGTGGGAGAGCTGGATCGAGTTCGAAGGGTTGTCCGGGTAACGGGGTTCATCAATAGCGCCCCCGGATTTGAGGAACAACCCAAGGTGATGAACGGTGCATCGGATCTGTTGGTTGAGATCTTCGGAGATAAGGGGAAACATTCAAGGCTTGCAATAGGGACGAGCGAGCTTCCCCTGGGGTCGCCGGTGGAGGTCGAGATGATCGTGGAGGTTCAAGAACCATACAATTTTTGAGTTCTCTTATTTGAGGATTCCCCCGTCGGTCATCCTCCTTGGGTCGAGGAGGGAATCGAGCTTTTCCTCCGGGAAGAGCCCCTTTTCTTTCGCCACCTCTTTGATGGTTTTATTGGCTGTGTAGGCCTCTTTGGCGATTTCGGCGGCCCTCTCATATCCGATTTCTGGTGCCAAGGCGGTAGCCAGGGCCAAGCTCTGTTCCACCATATCCCCACAATGCTGTTCATTAGCACTAAGGCCTTCGATACACCTTTTGCGAAAATTGTCGCCTCCCGAGGCCAAGATCTGGATGGACTGGATCAAACTGTACGCCATTACTGGCATCATGGCGTTGAGCTCGAAACTTCCCCCTTGTCCCCCGAGGGTGATGACGAGGTCGTTTCCAATAACCTGGGCTCCGATCTGGATTAAAGATTCGGCGATGACCGGGTTTACCTTACCCGGCATCATTGATGAACCGGGTTGGATTTCGGGCAAATAAATCTCCCCTATACCACAGCGGGGTCCCGATCCCAGCCATCGAATATCATTAGCTATTTTAATGAACCCTACCGCAATGGTTTTCAGGGCGCCACTTGCCTCTACCAGCGCATCCTTTGCTCCCTGAGCTTCGAAGTGGTTGACCGTTTTCCTGAAGGGTAACTCTGTCTTCCTGCTCAGGTGGCCGATGGCTCGCTCTGGGAAACCGGGATGAACATTGAGTCCCGTTCCCACGGCTGTCCCTCCCAGGGTTAATTCCAAAAGGGTATCCAGGGAACGCTCAATCCTTTGTATCCCCAATTCAACTTGACGGGCATACCCACTAAATTCCTGCCCCAACCGGATGGGGAGGGCATCTTGAAGGTGAGTCCGTCCAATTTTTATGATGTCATTGAAGGCCTTGGATTTATCGGTGAGGGCCCTGTGCAATTCCCGCAGAACGGGAAGCAGCTCCTTGTTCAAGAGCTCTGTTGCCGCCACATGGATGGCTGTCGGAATCACATCATTGCTTGATTGACAGAGATTGACATGATCGTTGGGATGAACCGGAGATTTAGTCCCGATTGGTCCACCCAATAGTTCATTGGCCCTATTGGCGATTACCTCATTGGCGTTCATGTTGGTGGAAGTCCCGGACCCCGTCTGGAAGATATCCACCACGAATTGGTCGTCCCATCTCCCCTCGATCACCTCCTGGGATGCCTCCTGAATCGCCCTTGCAAGATTTGCCTCCAAGAGTCCCAATTCCCCATTTGTCCGGGCCGAGGCCCACTTAATGAGCCCCAGGGCTCGGACAAAGGACCGGGGGAAACGGAGACCACTTATGGGGAAATTCTCAACGGCTCGCTGGGTCTGGGCTCCGAAATATGTTCCTTTGGGAAGCCTAACTTCTCCCATGGAATCCCTCTCGATCCTGAAGCTTCCATCTTTACCTTTCATCATGCTCTACTCCTTTTTTGTAATTGATGATTGACGTGATTGTAAAAAGTCGGAATCAGACGGCAAAGAAAAAAGATCCAGATGCAAGGCGCGCAAATCCTGAGGAATGAGGCGTACATAGAAGTACGCTGCAGTGACGAGGGATGAAGCGCAACGCAGCAGATGGACTTTTTACGAAGCCGTCATGATTGGATTACATTATATCTGATGATGACATGGAGCCACAATAAAAAAAACTGTGGAAAAACCAGGGCAAAAGGTCTTGACACTGGAGGATAAAACTGGTAGTTTCTTTAGGTTTTGCCTAATGGTATTGAAGAAGGAGATGAAATAGAGTATTATTACAAATTTAACAAATGGCTAATGGGAGGAGGAGATGCCCACAATAAGCCAATTAATCAG
Organism: uncultured Syntrophobacterales bacterium; assembly: GCA_965371165.1. Taxonomy (GTDB): domain Bacteria; phylum Desulfobacterota; class BSN033; order WVXP01. Next base: position 2,970 of record CBDUXJ010000126.1, read on the forward strand.
GAAGGGACGAACAGCCCTCAAGAAAAAGACGACTGCTCCGGCCTTGAAAGGATCTCCTCAAAAAAGGGGCGTATGTATCCGAGTTTATACCTCAACGCCTAAGAAACCCAACTCCGCCCTGCGAAAAGTAGCTCGGGTGAGGTTAACAAACGGCTTGGAGGTGACTACCTATATACCAGGAATGGGACATAACCTTCAGGAGCATTCGGTCATATTGATAAGGGGTGGGAGGGTGAAGGATCTGCCGGGAGTCCGATATCACGTCATCAGGGGAACCTTGGATTCAGTTGGAGTTGAGGATAGGAAACAGAGTCGGTCTAAGTATGGCACGAAGAAACCCAAATAGGAGATGAACTTCCATGCCAAGGAGAAGAGAAGTTCCCAAGAGGAGAATTCTACCCGACCCCAAATACCACGACCTATTGGTTGCCAAATTCACCAATGCTATCATGCGCGGTGGGAAAAAGAGCGTAGCTGAAAAGATGCTCTACGGTTCATTCGATATCATTAAGGAAAAGACCAAGGGGGATCCCATAAAGATATTCAAACAAGCCCTCGATAACGTTAAACCCACGCTCGAGGTTAAACCGCGGCGGGTTGGAGGAGCAACCTACCAAGTTCCCGTTGAAGTCAGGGCTGGAAGGAAGATGGCGCTGGCCATCAGATGGATCATCACGTTTGCTCGGCAACGGCCCGAAAAGAGAATGAAAGAAGCCTTGTCAGCTGAGTTGATCGATGCCGCTAACCACCGCGGTGCCGCGGTAAAGAAGAGGGAAGATACCCATAAAATGGCGGAAGCGAATAAGGCCTTTGCTCATTACCGATGGTAAGGGGATGGGGGACATGTTGAAAATTCCTCTTATCATTCAAAACCGTTGGTTTTTAGCCTATTTCTTAATGGGGATGTGGAACTTGGCACGTACCATTGCTTTAGATCGACTCAGAAACATCGGGATCATGGCCCACATCGATGCCGGGAAGACTACTACCACCGAGAGGATACTTTACTACGCCGGGGTCATCCATAGAATGGGCGAAGTTCACGAAGGCTCTGCGTCCATGGATTGGATGGAGTTGGAGCAGGAGAAAGGAATTACCATAACCTCCGCTGCCACCACCTGTTTTTGGAAGGATCACCGCATCAACATCATTGATACCCCCGGTCATGTGGACTTTACCATGGAGGTGGAGAGGTCCCTCCGGGTTTTGGATGGGGCCATTGCCATCTTTGATTCGGTTGAGGGGGTAGAGCCTCAATCGGAGACGGTTTGGAGACAGGCCGATAAATTCGCCATTCCCCGTATCGCATTCATGAATAAGATGGATCGGGTCGGGGCCGATTTCCCTAGGTGTGTCCGGATGATCAAGGAGAAACTCGGCGCCTTACCCCTGGTACTCCAAATTCCTGTGGGGCACGAAGAAGATTTCGAGGGGGTTATCGACCTGATCACTAAAAAGGCAATCCTCTATGATGAGTCCACCCTGGGCTCAGAATTCAAGGAGGTGGATATCCCGGATATCCTCATGGATTCAGTCCAAGATCAGAGAGGGAGGATGCTGGAGCAACTCGCTGACCTGGATGAATCCATCATGACGAAATATCTTGGGGAGGAGGAAATTGGCCATTGGGAGATCAAAAGCGCCATAAGAAAGGCCACTTTAGAGAGGAAGATCGTTCCCGTATTATGTGGATCGGCATTCAAAAATAAAGGGATACAGCCACTGCTCGACGCGGTGGTGGATTACCTTCCATCTCCCCTTGACGTCCCTCCTGTAAAGGGGGTAGGTCCAGATGGAAAGGAGCAATGGAGGAAGCCTGATGACAGCCTTCCCTTCTCCGCTCTGGCCTTTAAGATTATGAACGATTCCTTTGTCGGGCAACTCTCATTTTTCAGGGTCTACTCAGGGGTATTGAGGGGGGGGTCCACCGTTTACAATGCGACTCAAGGGCATAATGAAAGAGTCGGCCGCCTTCTCAAGATGCACGCCAATGAAAGGGAGGAGATAAAGGAGGTTTATGCGGGGGATATCTTCGCCGCCGTGGGGTTAAGGCGAGTAATGACGGGAGACACCATCTGTGATGAGGAGGATTCCATTATTCTGGAGTCCATCCATCGCCCCGATACCGTTATCTCCGTCGCCATCGAGCCAAAGACTAAAAGGGACCAGGAAAGAATAGCTGTCTCTTTGAGTAGACTAACCCTGGAAGATCCTTCATTCCGGGTAAAGTACGATGGAGAGACGGGGCAGACCATCATTTCCGGAATGGGAGAACTCCACCTGGAAATCATTGTAGACAGGTTATTGAGGGAATTTCAGGTTGAGGCCAGGGTTGGGAAACCCCAGGTCGCTTACCGGGAGAGCATCATCAAGGCGGCTGAATCGGAGGGGAAATTCGTACGACAAAGCGGTGGTCGCGGTCAGTATGGCCGTGTTTTTTTGAGGCTGGAGCCCCAAAAACCGGGAGAGGGATTCGAATTCTCTAATCAGATTACCGGGGGCGTAGTCCCAAGGGAATACATCCCCGCCGTGAAGAAAGGCGTGATCGAAGCAATGGAAAGGGGAGTGGTGGCGGGGTATCAAATGGTCGATGTGAAGGTGATATTGCTCGATGGGTCTTATCACCAGGTGGACTCTTCGGAGCACGCCTTCAGGATCGCCGGTTCAATCGGGTTTAAGGAGGCGGCGAGGAAGGCAAGTCCGATCCTTTTGGAGCCAGTAATGTCAATTCAAATCATCGTCCCAGAGGCTTTTTTGGGAAAAGTCGTTGGTGATATAAACGCGAGAAGGGGGAGGATTATTAAAATCGAGTCAAGACCTGAAAGCCATCTGATTTTGGCCGAGGTTCCGCTGGCCGAAACCTTCGGTTACGCGACGGACCTGAGGTCATCAACTCAGGGAAGGGCCACTTTTACCATGCAGTTTTCCCGTTATGATAGGGCACCGGCTTCTTTAGCCGAGGGGATAATCTCCAAAGGCTTGAAGGCAGTTTCTCATTGACTGATGAAAATATAAGATGAAACGGAGGGGGTAGCGATGTCGAAGCCGAAGTTTGAGAGGACGAAGCCACATATAAATGTGGGGACGATTGGGCATGTTGATCATGGTAAGACGACCTTGACATCGGCGATAACGAAGGTATTGGCGGGCAAGGGGTTAAGCAGTTATATGGCGTTTGAGGAGATAGACAAGGCGCCGGAGGAGAAGGAGCGGGGTTTAACGATAGCGATAGCGCATGTGGAGTATGAGACGGCGAATCGTCATTATGCGCACATAGATTGTCCTGGGCATGCGGATTACATTAAGAACATGATTACTGGGGCTGCGCAGATGGACGGGACGATTTTGGTAGTATCGGCGGCTGATGGTCCGATGCCACAGACACGGGAGCATGTATTATTGGCGAAGCAGGTGAGGGTACCGTCGGTGGTGGTATTTATGAACAAGGTGGACATGGTGGATGATGTGGAGTTATTGGATTTAGTGGAGTTGGAGGTACGGGATTTATTATCTGGGTATGATTTTCCTGGGGATGACATACCGATTGTACGGGGTAGTGCGTTGAGGGCGTTGGAGAGTAGTTCGGAGGATTGGGAGGGGGCAGAGGAGTATGGGTGTATATGGGGGTTATTGGAAGCGGTGGATCAGTATATACCGGAGCCTGTGCGGGATGTGGACAAGGATTTTTTGATGCCGATAGAGGATGTATTTTCGATTTCGGGTCGTGGGACGGTGGTAACGGGTCGGGTTGAGCGAGGGAGGGTGAAGGTGGGAGAGGAGATTGAGATTGTGGGGATACGGGCGACGGTCAAGACGGTATGTACGGGGGTGGAGATGTTTCGCAAGACGTTGGATCAGGGTCAGGCTGGGGACAACGTGGGGGTATTGTTGAGGGGGACGAAGCGGGATGATGTGGAGCGGGGGCAGGTATTGGCGAAGCCTGGTAGTATAACGCCGCACACGCGGTTTAAGGCGGAGGCTTATATTTTGACGAAGGAGGAGGGCGGTCGGCACACGCCGTTTTTTAATGGGTATCGGCCGCAGTTTTATTTTCGGACTACGGATGTGACTGGGGTGGTGACGTTACCCGAGGGGGTGGAGATGGTGATGCCGGGGGACAATGCGTCATTATCGGTGGAGTTGATTACGCCCATTGCCATGGTGAAAGAGTTACGGTTTGCTATTCGAGAGGGGGGCAGGACCGTAGGCGCGGGGGTCATCAGCGATATCGTGAAGTA
>CBDUXJ010000127.1:0-7199 GCA_965371165.1 uncultured Syntrophobacterales bacterium
GATTGATGGCCTCGTTGGGCCCTGCGTACCTCAAGGCCATGGGAAGAATCACCAGGTGAACCCGGTCCTTGGGATAATAGTTCTCCAGTAATACCTCGTAACACCTCATCCGAACATCCGCGGGAATGTCATCTGATTTGGTCTCACCCACGATAGGGTGAAGCAAAAGCCCATCGACCATCTCCATAGCGCACTTTTGGAGATATTCGTGGGCCCGGTGGACGGGGTTTCGGGTCTGAAAAGCCACCACCGTTTTCCATCCCTTCTCCTCGAAGAGATCCCTCGTTTGTGTTGGAGTAAGGCTATATTGGGAAAACTGCGTCCACGGGCCCCCTTGCACGTACTGAATCGGTCCCCCCAGTAATACATCCCCCATTCCGAAGAGCCTCTTCACTCCCGGGTGTTCCCGGTCGTCGGTTTTATAGATCGACTTCGCCTCCTTTACCTTATCGAACTCGAACTTCTCCTCCAGGTTCAATACCGCCATCAATTCCCCATTGTCGTCAACGAGGGCCACCTCATGGCCTTCTTTGAGATCCTTCGATTCCTCTTTATCCACGGAGAGAGTAATGGGAACGGACCACAAGAGGCCGTTTTCCAGCTGCATCTCCTTTACAACGCTCTCGTAGTCCTTGCGCCCCATAAACCCTTCCATAGGGCTGAATGCCCCCGTTGATATCAAGTAGACATCGGATCGTTCCCATTGGTCCAACCGAACCCTCTTCCATTCCCTGGCCCGGCGTATCAATTCTGCCCGCCGTTCTTCGGAAACCGTCCTTTCTCCTAACCGACCGCCATGAGGCTTTAATGACATTGAATCCCCCTTCCCCTCCGACATAGTCTGCTCAAGAAGGTCTTGAGCATTGAGCTTTTTCTTCAACCGCAACACTGCGGCTCGGGTTACTGGTCATTAGTTATTCGTTATTCGTTACCAATGACCGATTACTGATAGCCAATGACCAATTACTAATGCCTTAGCCTCGACTTGTCACTGCTTACTTCCTACTGCCTACTGCTTACTGTTCGCCTTTCGCCTCTAACCTCAGACCTCTTTCCCTCTTACCGTAGCACTTAAGCTTTTATAGATACCCTAGATTCTTTAACCTCTGGCGGATCTGGTCTATCTCTTCCCTGGTAAGAGGATCCCCCGCCTCTGTCCTGCCAGTAGAGGCGATGTCCCTCATTACGTAAACGATGAAGTCCGTCACCGAATTAAACCCCGAATCCTCTATGATGTTGCGCAGATGATTGTAAAGCCTCCGGGGAATCTTTATGGTTACCTTATCATCATTGGGCACAATAATACTCCTATAATACTCTAATCGCACTCAAATTAGAGTGTGACAGTTTTTTATTATTTGTCAAGGAAAAATTTTGAGATACTGAAAAATTCGGAAGGAAAATCCCGAACTGGGATTATGGAATAGAATCTCGAAGCTCCGTAAAACTTTGGGAAGGAACCTGATTCCCGGACGTATTGGTTATTGGCTATTAGTTATTCGTTATCGGTTATTTCGTACTGATCTTCCATTCTCAATTTTCAATTTTCCATTGTTCCTCCCTACTCCCTACTGTCTGCTTGTCGCCTCTTGCCTTTTACCTCTAGCCTCTCGCCTCTAACCTCAGACCTCTTTTCTCTCCAACTGCAGCACCGCACAACCGCAGCACTACTCTTCGTGGGACTCCACCCTTTTGACCAGATCGATGATTTTATCCACCGCCATATGGATCATCTTTTCCCCCTTTTCCCGGCTTGCTTTGGAAGGGTCCCCCCATACGCCTCCGGGCCAGTATTTCCTTTTATCCCTCACCAGTATTGGTCTGGGTAACGCAGGGTATTCTTTCGATGCACTCCCCTTCACTAGTTCCGGTCGTATGGAAAGCATCATGGAGGTCTCCACCTCGCCGGCATGGGAATCGCCTTCCGTTTCCACCAAATCCCCTTTGGCGAGAAAAAGATCTATCCCTGAAAGAACAGCAATACTGATCTCCCGAAGTTCCTCCAAAAGCTCTTCGCCCACCTCATTCAGGGCAGCCATGTGGATACCACCAGCATGGCCTGATAAAATCAAAAAAGAGCGAAGCCCTTGAAGGTGGAAGGACTTTACAATATCCCTTATCATCTCCCTGAGAGCGCCTGCGGATACGCTGATTGTCCCGGGATGGCATCGGGTGCTTCGACAGAAACCGTAATGCAAGGGCGGTGCGATGAAAACATTCATCCGTTGAGCAACCCGTTTGGCTAACTCCATCGCCTGTAGGGTGTCCGTTGACAGGGGGAGGTGAGGTCCATGTTCTTCTACGGTTCCTACGGGAATGATCACCGTTCTCGTCTTTTCAAGCCCCTTCTCAAATTCGCTCATGGTCATCTCTTCCATAATCATCACAACCCCCCAAATAATAATGGTGCTGCGGTGCTGCAGTTACTTAGTGTTGCCGTTAGGAGGTTTTCAACTCCAGCACTGCAGCACTTCTCAACCGCAGCACTTGTTCTTAACTGCTGCAGTGTTGCAGCTATTGCAATTCCAAAAAAATGAGTTTACAATAACCTTAGGTTAAAGATGATATTCCTGTCAATAACCATTCCTTTCTTAGTCTATTCCATTATCTATAGGCGAAATACTCCCCTTTATTCCATCGAGGGAACTCACCATTGATGTTGAATGAGGAATAGCCTTATGGATATCAAAAAAGAAATAAAAAAATTGGCCAAAATCCCCGAAACTGACTATCCCTTTATGAGCCTCTATCTTAACACCAAATGGGAAGATGAAAAACAGAGGGGGAGAATCCGGCTCTTCGTGAAGAACGAGCTGAAAGAGGCCCAAAAATTGATTAAGGAGGAGGAGAAATTCAGGAAAAGCTTGCAAAGCGACTCGGAGAAAATCCAACGATACATAGAGGGACTCCTCCATCGGGCATACGACAAGCGGTTCAAGGGCATTGCCATATTCGCCTGTTCTGGCATCGATGCCTTTATAATCTACCGATCCAGCATTCCCTTTGAGAACCAGTTTGCCATCTCATCCAAGCCCTCGTTACGTCAACTGGTCCAGATCTCGGATGAGAATAAGAACGCAATTGCCGTCATGGTAGATACGGATCGAGCCAAGATCTTCGAAATGAGCCTTGGCGAAATCCATTTGGAATCCCAAATCGAGAGCTATGTTCCCGGGAGGCATGAACAGGGAGGTTGGTCGCAGATGAGGTTTCAGAGACATATCCGAGAACATATGCATCAGCACCATAAGGGCGTGGCAGAACAGCTGATCAAGCTCTTTGACGAGGAAAGATGCGAAAACATCGTTCTGATTGGCCAAGAACACATCCTGGCTACCTTCAGGGCTCTCCTCCCGGAAAGGGTGAGAGAGAAGATCAAAGGGGACTTGTCGGCGGAGTTCGAGGAAGAATCATCCAGTTTAGCTCAGAAGGTCATCGAATATCTCCACAGGGAATATCTCAAGGAAGAAGATACCATCATTGAGGGGTTGATCGAGACCGCCCTGGCCCGAGGTACTGCCACAGTTGGATTAAGGGATACCATTGAGGCTATCAATAGAAGTCAGGTCCATCGGCTCGTACTCGATAGGGATCTTAAAAGGCAGGGCTGGCAATGCACCAATTGCCTCGCCTTAGGCGAAATAACCACCTTAAGTTGCCCTTTTTGCAATAGCGCTATTGAAACCATTGACCTGGCGGAGGAAATGGTCCGATCCGTGATCAATCGGGATGGCGAGGTAGATATGGTCAGAGATCAACCTAAACTCAGTAAGTACGAGGGAGTGGGGTCTATGCTTCGTTTCAGATCATGAGATTTGCCCTCCACCCTCATATAGGGGAACGGAAAGGGAAAGTCCAGGAAAAAGAGGGTTGCAAAATCGAAAATTATTTGTTAAAAAACAAACTGCTGAATTGAGCGGAAAAATATCCCTATTAAATCCAAATCTCCATTCGACGATGAAGTGGAAAAGAGTCCCCACATACCTCTTCAAGGAAAAAGTTGCCACCAAATATAATATACTTTGCCATATATACGATATCTTCGGCCTCCTCATGGAATCGAAGGCCCGCCAGAGGGCTATCGAAATTGCCGATATTCGGAACGGGGAAAACGTACTCGAGGTGGCCGTCGGAACGGGTTTGAACTTCGTCGAAATCCTTAAACGGAATCCTCATGGCTGGAATGAAGGCCTCGACATCTCCGCGAAGATGGTAAAAAAGGCGAGAAAGAGAGCGGAAAAGACGGGTTTAATCAACTATAATATCAGTTTGGGCGATTCCCGCAACCTCCCCTACGCAGAGGGCGCTTTCGATCTCATCATCAACGAATACATGTTCGATATATTCCCCGTATCAGATTACGATTACGTTCTCAAGGAGTTCAGGAGGATTTTAAAACCCAGTGGTCGGTTGGTTTTGGTCAACACCACCAATGGCGAGAAGTTGAGGGATTGTCTGTTCAACTATCTATTCCATATCTACCCGACGCAGTTCAGTCGATGTCGGGGAGTGATAATGAATTCACATCTCGAGCGGTTCTATTTTCAGGATATCAAGAGAGAATATGTAGTGAATTATGCGTTTCCCTCCGAAATCGTCTGCTCAAGAAGGTCCTAAGTATTTAGCTTTGATAAGGTATGTGTTTTTCAACTGCAGCACTGTAGTACCATGGTTTTTTGCTGAACCTGAACCTCAACCTTAACCTTAACACTGGTGGTTGACTGCAGCACCGCAAGACTGCAGCACTGTTATTTATCGCAGCACTCTTTTTGACTGCAGCACAGCAGCACCGCAATACTGCAGCACTTCTAATTGACTTATTGATTTATTCGATCATAATTACATAAAGGGTTAAGATGGTAAGGAAAAACTCAAAGGTCTTAGTTATCGATGCCGATAAGGCCTTTGCTGGAAAAATGGCCGAGATCTTAACCCCCAAGGGCTTTAACACCATCCTTTCCCATAGCGGAAACGATGGTATCCAAAAGGCCTCCCATACCTCTCCCGATATCGTCCTTCTCAACCATCAACTTCCTGATCTGGAAAGCAAAGAGGTGTTAAATCGCCTCAAGGGAATCGATCGGACCATTCCCGTCATTGTCGCCATGGCCGTCGGCGGCGAGAGGACAACCGTGGATCTCCTTAACGCAGGGGCATCTGATTTCTTGGTCAAACCCATTAGGTCCAGAGATCTAATGCAGGCTATAAAAAGGGCTCAAACGAAACGCATGGCGGACCTGGAAATTCAGTCCAAAAAATTTCTTTCCCTGGGAAAACTCTTTCCCTTTTTGGCGCACGAAATCCGGAACCCATTGCACGCCATCGGAGGCGCATTGACGGTCCTGCAAAGACGGTGCAACCTGGAGGACGATACCGTAGCCCAATCCATTGAAATCATCCGGGAAGAGATACAACGGCTCAATCAATTTATCCAGGAGTACCTGGACTTCTCTCGGCCGCCTGCGAGAAGGAGGTTTGCCGAAACCGACCTAAATGAAATTATCAGGTCATCCCTGAATACCATGGCGCCGGTTATCGAAGCCCACCCTGACAAGATCGAAGTCATTACTAACCTGGATGATGGACTCCCCGCAATTAAGGCAAATTTTACCGAAATCAAACAGGTCTGCCTCAATATCCTCAAGAACGCCATCGAAGCAATGAAAAAAGGGGGTAAGCTGGAGGTTCACACCTCTACAAACCCGCACGAGCGGCCGAGGTACGCGATGATCAAAATCGTAGACACGGGAACGGGCATCGATGAGGAAAACCTGCCTTACGTATTCGATCCTTTCTTCTCAACAAAATCGAGGGGAACCGGTTTGGGATTGGCCCTTTGTAAGAAGATCGTTGTTGAAAACCATCGAGGACAGATAGATATAGAGAGCGAGAAAAATATCGGTACCACGGTTACCATTACCTTCCCCTTTTCCCTCTAAACGGTTCACTGGTGGCCCTCTATGGGAAAAGAGGAACATATCCCATCCTGCTCCTTTTTGGTGAGAATGAAAATGTTTCGGGTTCGCCAAGAAACCTATTGAGGGATCTTTGAAAAATGGAGAGAAAATCCATATTGGTGGTAGATGACGAACCCAATTCCCTCTTCGCCTTATCTCGGATCCTGGAGGACGAGGGATTTCGGGTCATAACCGCTGAAAATGGAAAAAGTGCCCTGGGGAAATTGAAAAAAGAGATGGTAAACGTCATCGTCACCGATGAGCGAATGCCCGATTTGGCCGGAATGGAACTCCTCAAAGAGGTGAAACGAAGATACGAGTCAATCCCCGTAATCTTCCTCACGGCCTTCGGCTCCGTCGATATGGCCGTGGAAGCCCTCAAGGAGGGGGCTTTCTATTTCTTCGAAAAGCCCGTCGCCAATAACCTTGAACGGTTCATCACCATCATCAACCAGGCCGTGAGGACCCAATCCCTTGAGGCCCAAATCTACCATCTCCGGAAGGAGGTTAGCGAGAAATATAGCTTCTCCAATATCGTGGGTAAAAGCCGTCAGATGCTGGAGATGTTTGAAATAATCGATCGGGTGGCCCCCACCGATAAGACGGTTCTCATCCAGGGGGAGAGCGGAACGGGAAAGGAGCTCATAGCAAAGGCCGTTCATGGTAAGAGTTTGCGCAGTAATAGGCCCATGGTGACCGTGGCATGCGGTGTCCTCACGGATAGCCTACTCACCAGCGAGCTGTTCGGCCACAGCAGAGGTGCCTTCACCGGTGCGGTAAAGGATCAATTGGGGAGGGTCGAACTAGCTCAGGGCGGAACCCTATTCTTGGATGAAATTGCCGAAATTCCGATCAACCTTCAAAAAAGGCTGCTACGGATCCTCCAGGAAAAGGAATTTCAGCGGGTTGGTAGCGGCCGAACTATCAAGGCCGATGTAAGAGTCATTGCCGTTACCAATAAAGACCTCTATGAGGAGGTGAGAAACAAACGGTTTCGCCAGGATCTTTATTACAGACTATCCGTCGTGCCCATGAACATCCCCCCTTTGCGGGAGAGAAAAGAGGACATCCCCCTCTTGATCAAGCATTTCCTCGATAAATACCATGAGGGGAAGGGTTCGGTCCGGATACTTCCCGAGGTGGTGGAGACGATGAAACGGTATCCCTGGCCAGGAAACGTCCGGGAATTGGAGAATGTGGTACAGCAGATGATCTTGTTCTGCCAAAACCAATCCATCACGA
>CBDUXJ010000128.1:0-7194 GCA_965371165.1 uncultured Syntrophobacterales bacterium
TGCATCTGGATCTTTTTTCTTTGCCGTCTGATTCCGACTTTTTACGAAATGATCACCCTTTGGCCTTTATTTTATTTAAGACCGAAAAATCATATCCCATTTGCCCCGTGTTGTCAAACCTCGGGAACTGCAAGGGGAGGAGGTATTATAAGAATAAAAAGCATATTTCCTTTAACAGTCAGGAGATTGATTTGCCTATGTTGTGGATGAATAAATGGATCGCATTTCCTCGGAGTATTGGCCATTCAAGTCGTGTATGAAGAGGGGTGGATGTATATCGAGTCCTGGCCTGCCCTCCTTGACGGCCTCAAAGAGGATCAGTTTAGCGCCCCTTTCCATATTAGGATGGATCAACCTCAATCGCTTGGGCTCGAGGTGGCTCTCCCTTACGCAGGTGATGAGATCTACGAGCCTCACCGCCGGGTAGACGAGGTAAAAGCTCGCTTTTGGCCGGAGCAGGCGGAAGGCAATTTTGGTCATGTCGGCCAAGGATCCCTTTATCTCATGACGGGCTACGGCCTTTTCCCTTTGGAGGTTGAGACGCCCAGAGCGAATTTTTCGATAAGGCGGATTGGTCAGGACAATGTCAAACTCCTCAGATTCCATCCGATCCGCCAGATTTCTGACATCGCCTTTCACGATATGAATGCGATCCTGCTGCTGGTTCATTTCAATGTTCCTCTTGGCCATTTCCGCAAGTTCTTCCTGAATCTCCACCCCCCAAATTTGTGTTGTTTTGACCCTGGTGGCCAGAATAATTGGAATAACACCACTTCCCGTTCCCAAATCGACAACCTTCTGCCCCTCCCTCAACCGGACGAAATGGGCCAACAAGATTGAATCGATGGAAAAGCGATATCCCCTTTTCTTCTGGAGGATCTTTAGGTTACCCGGAAGGAGATGGCCTAGTGTTTCGTCTTGGAACAGCATTTGGATTAGGAAATACGGATAAGGATACCACAAATATATCCTCATTGAGCCGAAGGTTCAAGATGTATAAGGGCACGGTTAACTTTCAATTTGCTTGACAAATGGCGAATTACCTGGATAATTATGAAAAGATGAGCGTAAAGGAGGGGAACATGGGATTGAGACAAAGCTTCACGCTATCGGTTTTATTAGCTGTTTGTCTTTTGGGTTCGATCCTCTTTGGGCCGGAATCCACTCTTGGCCAGCAAGGGAAAGGAGAGAGGAGGGAGGGGGTTTATATCATCAAGAAGGGGGATACCCTTTGGGATCTCTCTGGGCAATTCTTCAACGACCCCTTTCTCTGGCCCAAGCTCTGGCAAAATAATCAATATATTACGAACCCCCACTGGATTTATCCCGGGAGTCCCATTCGGTTCTACCCCTTTGAGGAGGTGAAAATCCCACCGGCCAAACCGGAGGAGATAAAGCCACCTGAGGTAAAGCCCCCTGAAGTCAAGCCGGAAATTGCTAAAAAACCACCTGTGGAGGAAAAGCCGGTCAAAGAAGTTGTACCCCCCATCAAACCCCCGGAGGTGGTCCTCAAGCCCGAAGCTATTTTGTCTAGGGATGAAAGATGGGCGGGTTTTCTCACGAAGGAGGAGTTTCCCGGCATTGGGGTTGTTGTCGAACCCAAGGAGACCGGAAGGCTGATTATGGCGGAAGGAGATTTCATCTATTTGGCCTTTAGGACGAGGGATCCCATTGAGATTGGGGACCGGTACACGATTTTTAGGACTTCACCGAGGATTAAACATCCCCTTACCGGAGAAAATCTAGGCCGGAAGGTGAGTATTCTGGGAGATTGCAAGATCATCAGTGGCCAAGGGGCTATGTATACTGCCCAAATTTTGAAATCCTACCGTGAAATTGCTGTGGGTGATCGGATCACCCCTTACCGACCCCAGACGGGTCAATGAGAGCCAACTGACGAAAAAAGACGACCTCGGCAGTTAAAAAATGAGATGAGAGACGATCTCATTCCTAAGGTGTTTCAATCACCTTCTGCAACGACTCCCCTCTCGTATTCATTCATTTCTCTATTTCCTTCCCTAGCTGGGATTGGCTTGTCCGAGGTAAAAGGGTGGACGATCGGTTCTATTGGTTGGCATTAAATTCCATTCCCGGGTTCGGGCCAGTTTTGATCAAGGCCCTGCTTGACCGATTTGGAGACCCCAAGCGTGTCTTTGAGGCCTCCCGAAGGGAATTGGCAAGGGTCGACGGAATTGGTGAACAATTGGCAGAGGTAATCAAGGAAACCGATGTTCGGGGGAAGGTCCATCGCGAGTTGAAGCTTATCGAGAAGGTCAAAGCCTCTATCGTAACTATCAGGGATCAATCATACCCAAATAATTTGAGGCAGATATATGATTCTCCCCCATTGCTCTATGTACGAGGGAGTTTACAACCGAAGGACGACTTGGCCATATCGATGGTGGGATCTCGCTTGGCCTCCAATTATGGCCGAATGATCACCGAGAGGATCGCTGGGGATTTAGCAAGCCAGGGGGTAACGATGGTGAGCGGTATGGCCAGGGGGATTGATTCGGCAGCTCACAGGGGAGCCCTATCGGTTGGGGGGAGAACGATAGCGGTATTGGGTTGTGGAGTTGATATCGTATACCCACCGGAAAATCGCCACCTCTTTGAGGAGATCGTAGCTCATGGAGCGGTCATCTCGGAATTCCCCATGTCCACACCCCCGGAAGGGATGAATTTTCCCAGGAGAAATCGAGTCATCAGCGGCCTCTCACTGGGGGTAGTAATCGTTCAGGCGAGCGCGCGAAGTGGATCCTTGATCACCGCCAGATTGGCCTTGGAACAGAACCGTGATGTATTCGCCGTTCCCGGCAATATCGGGATGGTCGGAAGTCAAGGGACTAATCGATTGATAAAACAAGGGGCTAAGTTAATCGAATCCGCCGAGGACATTTTGGAGGAAGTCCTTCCCCGGTTTCGACATCAGCGGCTGGAATCCGAGGACCGGAATCTTTCCATTGGAGAGGAGGAGGAAAGGGTCTTCTGCCTTTTGGAGAATGAGCCGATCCACATCGATTCCATTATCGCCCAAACCCGGATGAGCGCCAGCCGTGTGTCGACCATTTTACTACAATTGGAGTTGAAGGGGCTGGTCCAACAGTTATCCGGAAAGCGATTCGTCAAGAGATGAGGGTGGAAAGAAAGGGAATTTTGGTGTAAATTTTGCACGGCCTTCGATAAACGATAAACGATAAACCCTTCCAGTAATGGAGAGAGTATGGAAAAATCCCTTGTGATTGTTGAGTCTCCGGCCAAAGCCAACACCATCAATAAGTTTCTTGGATCCGACTTCATCGTTAAAGCCTCGGTGGGACATGTAAAAGACTTGCCCGAGAAGGAACTGGGCGTCGATATTGAACATGACTTCGAACCCAGCTACGTGACCATTCGCGGAAGGGGAAAGATAATCAAGGAGTTGAAGAGGGTCAGCCAAAATATTGGAAAGATCTATCTCGCTCCCGACCCGGATAGGGAGGGGGAGGCGATAGCCTGGCATATTGCCGAGGAGTTGAAGGATCACGGCAAAAGGATATATCGGGTCCTGGTCAATGAGATCACGAAGAAGGCCGTATTGGAAGCCATCAAGAACCCGGTCGAGCTCCAACGGAGTAAATATGAGGCGCAGCAGGCAAGACGCATATTGGACCGATTGGTGGGATATCAGATCAGCCCCTTGCTTTGGGATAAGGTAAGAAGAGGATTGAGTGCCGGACGGGTACAATCCGTAGCCGTACGGATGATTTGTGAAAGGGAGAAGGAGGTTAATACCTTTATTTCCAAGGAATATTGGACCATTACCACTAGGTTCAGGAAACTGGCATCTGAAGATGCCTTTGAGGCAAAACTGGCCAAGGTAAAGGGGAAAAAGGCCGACATATCTACTGAGGCGAAGGTCAAGGAGATCATGCAGGAACTAGACAAAGTCGATTTTATCGTGTCGAGGGTGGAAAGAAAGGAGAGGAAGAGGTATTCTTCCCCCCCCTTTATCACCAGCAAATTGCAGCAGGAGGCTGCGAGAAAGCTTCGCTTCTCCGCCAAGAAGACGATGATGGTAGCCCAAAGGTTATACGAAGGCATCGAACTAGGAGAAGCGGGTTCGGTGGGTCTGATTACCTATATGCGAACCGATTCGACGAGGGTGTCCGAGGGAGCCTTGAAGGATGTTCGTAACTATATCAGCCGACGATTCGGCGATCCATTCCGACCCCCTAAGCCTATCCATTATAAGAGCAAAAAGGGAGCGCAAGACGCACACGAAGCCATTAGGCCGGCCTCCATTGAAATGGAGCCCGAAAGGATTGCCCCTTACCTGGATAAGGATAAGAGGGCCCTTTACCAACTCATCTGGGACCGCTTCGTCGCCAGTCAGATGATGCCCGCCCTCTTCGACCAGACAACCGTGGAGGTTGAGGCCAAGGATTACCTCTTCAGCGCCACGGGATCCATCCAGAGGTTTCCGGGATTTATGGCTCTCTATGTAGAAGGACAGGATGAGGAAAAAGAAGACGAGGAGAAGAAGCCGGGGTTACCCGAACTTCAGGAGGGGGAACGACTGACCCTCCTCTCCATCTCCCCAGAACAGCACTTCACTCAGCCTCCCCCTCGATTTTCCGAGGCAACGTTGGTGAAGGAGTTGGAGGAAAAGGGGATCGGTAGACCTTCTACCTATGCCACCATTTTGAGCACCATCCAGGAGAAGGACTATATAAGGTTTGAAAAGGGAAGATTTATCCCTACGGAATTAGGGCTATTGGTAACGGAGCTCCTGGTGAGAAACTTTCCCCATATCCTGGATGTGGAGTTTACGGCTCAAATGGAGGATAAACTGGATAAGATCGAGGAGGAAAAGGTGGGGTGGGTGCGGGTGTTGAAACAGTTTTACGGGCCTTTCAGCGAGAGCGTGGAAAAGGCCAAGACGACCATGAGAAACGTTAAACGAGAGGCAGAGATGACCGATATCTCCTGCGATGTCTGTGGCAATTCCATGGTGATAAAGTGGGGGAAAATGGGGCAGTTCTTGGCATGTTCCACCTATCCGAAATGCAAAAACACCAAGGATTTTTCCCGAAATGGAGATGGGAGAATTGTCATCGAAACCCAAAAGGAGACTGAAGACCGGTGTGACCGGTGTGGCCGCCCCATGGTAATAAAGAATGGAAAATTCGGGAAATTCCTCGCTTGCTCCGATTACCCCCGTTGTCAGACGACGAAACCGCTGACTTTAGGGATACCCTGTCCCAATGAGGGATGCGGGGGGGAATTAGTGGAGAGGAGGACCCGTAGGGGGAAGGTTTTCTACGGATGCAGCCATTTTCCCCGATGTAAATTCGCCACGTGGGGAAGACCGATACGGGGAAAGTGTCCAGATTGCGGCGTCCCTTTCCTCATAGAGAAGTCTAGCAAGAGGGGAGAGGTGACCCTGCATTGTGTGAAGGATGGTTGCAAGTATAAGGGAAAGGCGCCTCAATGATTTAAGCTCCAATCATAATGCCGGTAACGGACTTTTACCGCCTCTTTATGACTCTCCAAAAAAGCCCTCTTCTCGCCTGCATCTAGGTGCCGGAGGAGAAACTGGATAATTGGCCTCTGGTTCCCCCGGAAGTCCATACGGTACCACCGGAATATCTGGGAAATCCTCAGCAGGTTCTTGGAGGGAATGATCTCCACTTCCTGGCTGTTGACGAAGCTTGCTGTTGCCAATTCTAACTGTTCCTCGATCCGCTCAGATGTGTAAAATCCGATGGGCGGACAGGATTTGGAACCACAAACCAGGGTAAAATGGATACGTGGATCCGTGGGCGTGACGACGAATGTAAGTCGTGGGTCCCGCGGTCCAAAAGGTCTGGAGATTCTATGGGGAGGCCTCGAGTTACCCCTGAGGATCCCGTGCTCTATTTCATTTAAGGAGAACAGATGCCCGTCGATATCATATTTCAGGTGTTTGAAAAACCCGCGTTTCTCCTTGACACTTTCCCGGATATCCCAATCAATCACACCGTGAATCACCATAGTGTTGTAGAGGTTGATCCAGAAGGCCAATTTATCATGGCGGTTTTTGAGCTGGCTTAAATCGAAATTTCTCAGGAGTCCCGCCTTTTGGAGATAGGCATCGTATTCCGGAGACCCCTTCATGGCCTGGTAATTCACACGGCCCGCCTCCAGGTCGAAAAATTTAGCCTGAAGATCCCCAATGGCCTGTCTCAATAGGGCTGACAAGTCTTCGGTGGGCTTCTCCAGAGGGACATCCCCTGTTTGGTTCAGAACCCTCTCTGGCCCTTTAACCATCGCATGACACCCCCCTTCCCTTGGTAGGATGCCGCTTTTCAGCTCCCCTCATCATAATTATACATCAAAATGATGCAATATTGCTCCTGCGGGATAGGGCAGAATGAACACGAGCGGATGGCTGTTGGGCAGAGCTTCTTCGAGGTCACATTATCCAATGGCCTTTACGAATTTCTCGTAGCTTTTCCGGGGGTCATCATGACGAAAGATTCGGCTTCCGACGCATGCGTAATCTACCCCCGATGATTTCACCCTTTGAATATTGTCAAGAGAGATTCCCCCGTCGATCCCAATAACCGTAGATGGGAAATGTGATCGAAATTCCCCGATCTTCTCAAGAACTTCGGCAATGAAAGGAGATCCATAAAAACCAGGGTGAACCGATAGGAAGAGAACCGAATTGACCTGGGGGGCTAGCCCCTCAAACTGGGAGAGTGGTGTCTCGGGATTTATGGCCAGCCCCACCTGTAACCCTAAATCCCGTACGGCTGAAACGACGGATTCGGGGCGGGGAGATGCCTTCCAATGGAAGATGACCCTTTTCAGTCCGTCCTTATTGAGCAAAGAAAGATAATTGATGGGGTTTTTGACCATCAGATGGGCTTCCCAATCAATACTTATTTTGATCTCAGCCAGGTCTTCCGGAGCAATGCTCTGGGAAGGGACGAAGGAACCGTCCATAAAATCGATTTGAACGAAATCGGTGAAAGTCTCTGCTTGGGCAAGCATCAGTTTTAGGTCTTGCGGGTTATCGGCCAGTATTGCCGGCACGATCTTCATCCCTCTATCTCCTCGAAATATAAAATACCACCATATGTTAATCATTTTCAAAAATATCTTGTCAAGGGCTAAGTAAACCAGTTTCCTAAGTTTCGAGAGGGAACCCGTTGCCCATGAGCGTAA
>CBDUXJ010000129.1:0-7193 GCA_965371165.1 uncultured Syntrophobacterales bacterium
GTAGACCCAGGGAAGTGCACCAATTGCGGGTTTTGCGCCGAGGTATGTCCGGTTGAGGTTCCCAGTGAGTTTGGTGGAGGGCTGGAAAAGAGGAAGGTCATCTATCTCCCCTTTCCTCAGGCCATCCCGCGGTCATACGTTATAGACCCTGGCACCTGTACCCGGTGTGGAGAGTGCGTCAAAGTCTGTTCCCCCGGGGCCATCGATTTGGACATGGCCGAACAACGGCATAGCTTAGCTGTGGGGGCTGTGATCTTGGGCCTCGGATTTGAGCCCTTCAGGGCTCAGTTGAAGGGAGAATACGGTTTCGGGAGATACGAGAATGTCCTGTCCAGCATCCAGTATGAACGGATGTTGAGCTTCTCCAGTCCCAGCCGTGGCATGCCCATGAGGCGGTCGGATGGGCAGGCTCCAAAAAGGGTAGCCTTTATTCAGTGCGTGGGTTCGCGGGACCCCTCCTGCGGCCAAGCTCACTGTTCGTCCATTTGCTGTATGTATGCCATCAAACAGGCCATGATCACCAAAGAGCGAAATCCGGAGACTGAGGTGGCGGTATTCTACATGGATATTCGACCGATGGGGAAGGATTATGAACGGTATTACGAGAAGGCCAAGGGGCAGTATGGCATCGATTTCAGGCGGAGCGCAGTCTCCGCGGTGAGACAACTTCAGCAGACGAAAGACCTTTTGGTTACCTACGTTACGGAAGAGGGGGCGTTTCGGGAAGAGGATTTCGATTTAATCGTTCTTTCCGTGGGGTTCTCCACGAGCGATGAGGTAAGAGATCTGGCCGAGAGGATAGGGATTGAACTCAATGAGGCCAATTTTTGCCTCACGGGGGAGTTTACCCCTACACAAACTTCCCGTCCGGGAGTTTATATCGGGGGAACCTTTCGAGAACCGAGGGATATACCGGAGACCGTGGTAGAAGGTGCCAGTGCTGCGGCCCAGGTGGCTACTCTCCTGGCAACGGACGGGGAAAAAGGCGTACCAGACAAGGTTTATCCGGAAGAGGGGGCCCTGGGGGAAGGGCCACCACGGATAGGGGCCTTTTTCCTGTCTCAGGAGCATCGTCTTTCAGAGGTGTTCTCAGCGGAAGAACTAATCAGCCATGTTCAGGGGCTCAAGGACGTCGTGTTTACAGAGGAGATCCTCTGTAAATCCACCTCGGAGGGGTTTGATCGGATTAAGCGTCGCATAGGGGAAAAGGAACTGAATCGATTGGTCGTGGCCGGGTCCTCCCTTCGAAGATTGAGGAGGGACTTTGAAGGGATGGCAAAGGGGATCGGCTTCAATCCCTATGTGATCGAGTACGCGGATATTTGGGAAGGATGTGGGCTCGTCCATGGACAGGACTCCTCGGAAACTACCCACAAGGCCAAGGTCCTGATGGAGGTTGCCACGGAGAGGGCGAGACGGCTTCAACCCATCAAGAAGGGGTCAAGTGGCGTTTCGAGAAGAGGTCTCGTTGTTGGCGGTGGAATAGCGGGGTTGACGGCCTCCCTGAATTTGAGCCTGCAGGGCTATGATGTCTACTTGGTGGAGCGGGAGGATGAGTTGGGGGGAAATGCCCGACATACCCGCTATACGCTCAAGGGGTCCAATCCCCAGGTTTTCTTGAGGGATCTCATAGAAAGGGTAGAGAAGAACCGCAGGATTCGGGTTTTCAAGAAAGCCGGGGTGAAGCATCTCGAGAGGTACGGGGGAAACTACCGGACAGTAATTTCCGTCGATGGCAAAGAGAAGTCCCTGGAGCATGGGGTGATCATTTTGGCCACCGGCGGGAAGGAGATTAAACCTCACGAATATCTCTACGGTGAGGATCCCCGCGTCGTCACACAACGGGGGCTGGAAGGCCTTATTCATTCGGAAGATGAGAGGATAAGGGGCCTGAACAGGGTGGTGATGATACAGTGTGTGGGCTCCCGGGATGACGAACACCCTTATTGCAGCAAAATCTGTTGCGGCCACGCGGTGAAGAATGCGCTCAAACTCAAGGAGATGCAGCCTGATATGGACCTTTTCATCCTGTACAGGGATGTCCGGACGTATGGATTCCATGAAGACTATTACCACCAGGCTCGGGACAAGGGGGTAATCTTCATCCGTTATGATCTGGAGAGTAAGCCACAGGTTATTTCCCGCGATGGTGGCCTTGGAATCTCGGTGCTTGATCCCACCGTCGGCGCGAAGGTTGAGCTTCCGGCGGATTTGGTGATCTTGAGTGCCGGTATAGAGTCCAATGATAGTAAGCATCTCGCCGAGACTGTGGGTATTGAGCTGAACCCGGATGGGTTCTTCATGGAAGCCAACCCAAAGTCTGCACCATTGGATTTCGTGGGCCGGGGGAAGTTCTTCTGTGGGCTCTGTCACTCCCCCAATTTTATCGAGGATTCCATCGCCCAAGCGCAGGCGGCCTCCATGAGGGCGGGGGTGCTGTTGTCCATAGGGGGGATCGAGCACAAAGCCCATGTAGCATATGTTAACCATCGATTGTGTTGTGGCTGCGGCCTTTGCATTTCCGCTTGCCCATACGGGGCACGGGTCATGGATGAAGAGATCTGGAAGGCCGAGGTCATGGAGGATATATGCCAGGGTTGTAGCTCCTGCGTGATCGCCTGTCGCAACGGAGCCTCGCAACAGCGTAACTTCGAAAAGGCTACGGTGATGGCCATGGTGGACGCAGCCGTTACATAGGGAGGCCCGGGATCTATTCCTCTGCCGTTGAAGTCATCTTTTGGAGGTCTTATGGAAGAATTTGAACCAAGAATAATCGCCTTTCTCTGTCATTGGTGCACCTATACGGGGGCCGATTTGGCGGGTACCACCAGGCAGCAATACCCGCCTAACATTCGAATCATCCGTATGATGTGCTCGGGCGCCGTTGATACCATCTATATCCTGAAGGCCCTTATCGATGGTGCGGATGGGGTTCTCATCGGGGGATGCCATCCAGGGGATTGCCATTATCAGACGGGGAATTATAAGGCCAGGAGGCGAATAGCTATCCTTAAGGAAATCCTCAATCAAGTTGGCTTCACGGAAGATCGAATCTGGCTCAGGTGGATTAGTGCCAGCGAGGGGAAGCTCTTTGCGGACACGGTGACTCAAATGGTGGAGGAATTGAAGAAGCTTGGCCCGAATGCCATGAAAAAGCTCTGGTTTGCCTGAGATGGATGGTGAATACTCAAGGAATCGGAGGCACATGAGTAAAAGCGGACTACTGGAAGTCAAGAATAATGATCCCATTGAGACCCTAAGGGGGTTCTTCCGCGATCTCCTGGAGAAGGAGGTCGTGGATGCCCTTTTGATACCGAACAAACTTCCGTCGGGGGATGGGTATTGTCAGACGCTGATTCGCGATCCCCAAATGCTGGTCGAGGTCAATCCTCTAGCCCCTACATTGCCCGTCCAGTCGGCGAGGCTCATCTCCCATCTCACCATCACCGATCCGGGATGTAAGGTCGGCGCCGTGTTGAAATCATGCGAGATTCGTGCTGTGATCGAGTTGGTTAAATTCCTTCAGGTGAAGCTGGATAGATTGATCCTCATAGGAGTAGATTGCCCAGGAACCTATGAACCATTAGGCTATGCCAAGATGAGCCGGGAAAAGGGGAAAGGGGGTTCCATCACAGGGAACTTATTGAAGGGTGCCCGAGAAGGAAAGATCAAACCTCAAGATGGGTACGATCTCCGGCTTGCGTGTCAGATCTGTGAGTATCCGAATCCACAAAACGCAGACGTCATCATCGGATTATTTGGTCACAACCCTCAAAAGGAGATCTACGTTGAACTGCGAGACGGATTGGCCGGTGAATTGGCTGAAAAGGGGATCTTGGCCACCACCGAGAAAGGGTCGTCTTCGAGAGATTCGGTCATTGAGAGACTCACGGAGGAACGGCTCAAAAGGAGGGATGAGGTCTTCGATGCCTTTCGGTCTCGGGTGAAGAACCTCCAGGATCTCATGGATGTACTATCGACCTGTATCCGTTGTCACAATTGTATGGTGGCGTGTCCCATCTGCTACTGTAAGGAGTGTGTCTTCAAGACCCCTACTTTTGAACACAAAGCCGATCAGTTCTTGCGGTGGGCGGATAGAAAGGGAGGGGTGAGGATGCCCACCGACACGCTGCTCTTTCATCTGATTCGTCTCTCCCATATGGTGACTTCCTGCATTGGCTGCGGGCTCTGTGATAGCGCTTGCCCCAATGACCTCCCAGTGGCTACCTTATTCAGGGCTGTTGGGCAGAAGGTCCAGGGGTTGTTCGATTACACTCCCGGGAGGAGCGTGGAAGAGGAACCTCCCGTTGCCACCTTTAAGGAGGATGAACTCCAGGGGGAATCGGGGACGACCTAATCGAGAAGGGATATTCAGCATTCTTGGTCTTCAATAGGAGGAATATCGATGGGTAAAAGGAAAAGGGAAGATCTTCCATCCCATGAGGAGGGGAAATCGGCTGAGGAGGTTCCCAGGGTTCCCATCTTCATCATGGGAAAGAGGTACGAAGTCCCAGCATCGTTGACTATCCAGAAAGCGTTTGAATACGCCGGATACCAGTTAATCAGGGGATGTGGATGTCGAGGGGGCATATGCGGCGCTTGCGGCACGGTTTACCGATTTCCGGATAGTCACAAGATCGAGGTGGGGTTGGCCTGTCAGACCGTCGTACAGCCCAATATGTATTTAACGATGATTCCCTTTTTCCCGGCCAACAGGGCAGTTTATGATCTCGAAGAGGTAAGGCCGGATTTGGAGTCCTTAATGAAGCTCTACCCGGATGTGATGCGGTGCGTTCAGTGCAATACCTGTACCAAGTCCTGTCCAATGGATATAGAGGTCATGGACTACATGGCGGCAGCCATGAGGGGTGATTTGTCGAAGGTCGCTCAGCTCTCCTTCGATTGCGTCATGTGTGGCCTCTGTTCGGCGAGATGCCCCGCCGAGATCGCTCAGTACCATATTGCCATTTTAGCTCGCCGCCTTTATGGGAAGTACATCCTCCCCAAATCGGAGCATACCAACTCGATGGTCAAGCGAATCGAAGAGGGAGCGTATCAGTCCATGCTTAAAGATTTGATGAAGTCGGACGAGGATAACCTCAAAAAACTGTATAACGAGCGGGAGATGGAGCCAGAAGGGGCCGGGGAGGACTGGACACCGAAGGATACGCAGTATTTGTGATGTTCATTATTTAGAAATTAGGATTTGGAATTTGCTTGTATTTTTCCTACACGCAGATATTTTCGAACAGCAAAGAGCGACTTTTTCAGAGATCTCAAAGTGAGGGGGAAGGATGGCAGGATATCCGCCAGAGTTGAAGGGATTAATTAAGAAAGTGGAGGAGACGAGGCCCGCGAGGGTCGAGAGGAAGAAAAGGGGAGAGGAATTCCCCATGTTATCGCTTCGGGAAAGGGAAGAGAGGCTGAGGTATCACCCCGATTATAAGGGGGAGTCCCGCCGCGAAATCAGGGTTGGCCCCAATAAGGGGTATGCCATTCCCCATGAGATCGTTGATATCCTGGAGGCCAGAAGCAGGGTCGATTCCGACGAAATCGATCTATCGGCGATCGACCATGAGACGGATGTGTTGATCATCGGGGGAGGAGGCGCGGGCACGGCCGCAGCCTTATTGGCCCAAGAGCAAGGCGTGAAGGTCATTATCGCGACGAAGTTGAGACATGGCGATGCCAATACCATGATGGCCGAGGGGGGTATCCAGGCAGCGACAAAGGGAGACAAGGATTCGCCTTACTATCACTATCTGGATGTGATGGGAGGAGGTCACTTCAAGAACACCCCTGAATTGGTGCGGACACTCGTTATCGAAGCACCCAAGGTTATCGCCTGGTTGGAGTCCATGGGGATGATGTACGGCAAAACTGAAGATGGTACGATGCGAACGCTCCATGGAGGTGGTACATGCCGGCAGAGGATGCACTACGCCGCGGACATCACCGGGGCCGAAATCATGAGAACCCTCAGGGATGAGGCCAGAAATCGGATCGAGGATATCAAGGTATTGGAATTCTCCGCCGCGGTTGAGCTGATCTTGAACGAGCACGGTCATTGCGCCGGCGCCGTTTTCTATAACATGGAGACGGAGGAATATTTTAACGTCAGGGCGAAGGCGATTATTATGGCCACCGGAGGTTCGGGGAGGCTCCATTATCAGGGATATATGACTACAAATCACTATGGTGCGACGGCTGACGGTTTGGTAATCGGGTACCGAGCGGGGGTGAAGCTATGTTTCCTCCATACGTACCAGTACCATCCTACGGGAATCGTCTATCCGGAGCAGGCCGAAGGCCTCCTGATCACGGAGAAGTTCAGGGGGGCGGGGGCAAATGTTCTCAACATTGACGGAGAGCAATTTGTAAACGAGAGGGAACCGAGGGATGTCGAATCCGCTTGCGTTATCAGGGAATGTAAGGTGATGGGGAAGGGTGTTTCAGCACCCACGGGAAAGGTTGGGGTATGGCTTGATTCCCCCATGATCGATATGCTTAAGGGCGAGGGGACGGTGAGAAGGGAGTTTCCGGGAAAGCACATTCTCTTTCGCCGTTACGGGATTGATATCTCGAAGGAGCCCATGCTGGTCTACCCCACTTTGCACTATCAGAATGGAGGGTTGGAATTCAATCCGGAAGGCGAGACGGTAATCCCGGGACTGATCGTTACCGGCGAGGTGACGGGAGGAATCCATGGGGAGAACCGTCTCATGGGCAATTCCCTCCTTGATGTCTGTGTTTTTGGTCGGATCGCCGGGAGGACTGCGGCGGCCTATGCCAAGGAGAGGGCAAAGGAGGGAAGGTTAAGCCTTGAGCACGTCAAGAAATATCATGGGGAACTGGAGGAAGCTGGGATTGTTACGGACAGGGTGGCTCCGATGCTGCTTCCCGACTACGGCAATCCTGAGGTGAGGGAAAGGCAGTTGACTGCCCACTATGTGGGGACTATCCGGTAAGAAGCCGGCATCGGAGCTTATGGTACGACCCAAGGGAGCGGGGGAAACGCATCCCCCCGCTCCTTTTTTGGACAAAAGCTGGCTGAACATTGCCCGAAGAGTCCCCCGAGAATTCAGGTAACTCCAGTCCATAAGTCCTTGTGAAAAGCGGAAGTTTTTGCTATAAATTCATACAGTGGTGGGAGATTCTCCATGAAGATCCATGAGTACCAGGCGAAGGAGATC
>CBDUXJ010000130.1:0-7175 GCA_965371165.1 uncultured Syntrophobacterales bacterium
AGGGTTTGAAGTTGGCCTTGAGAAAAGCGAATCCTCGTGACCTACCCTTTATTGTAGAGCTTTCAGAGCAGGTCTTTTCCGTCTATGGTCCCTATGATGAGATAATCGCGCGTTGGACATCCTTGCCCCATATTATCACGGTGGTAGTCGAGGAAAAGGGTCAATCGAGGGGGTTCGCAATGATCAACCCAATCCTCGGGACTCAGAATGAGGCCAAGGCAGAATTGCTAGCCATCGCCGTCTCTCCTGAATATCAGCGGAGGAGAATCGGAAAAAGACTTCTGGGATATATGGAGGGTTTGGCCCGAAACTTCGGAATCGAGGAGTTGGTTATTCATACCGCCGCGATCAACGAGGCGGCACACCGATTTTTTGCAAAAAATGGATTTATTCAGAGGGGCTTGGTGGACCGCTACTACCCCCTGGGTCAGAAAGCCTTGGAGATGTCGAAAACGCTCTCCACGACTCCTTAGGCCGCAAAGAAACAGGGGAGGAAATTTCTCTTTCCTCCCCCACTCTTTTGATGGTGCCGAAGGCGGGACTCGAACCCGCACAGGCTAACGCCTACTAGACCCTGAACCTAGCGCGTCTACCAATTCCGCCACTTCGGCGATTCTTGAGAAAAAATTCTAAAAATATTAAACTTATCTTATATTTTTCATTCGCAGAAAGTCAAGAAAAATCAATTGAAACCAACTTTCCACGCTCGCGTTGGTGATAATCGATGGAAATTATAATCGGTATCGAGAACATACGACGCAAATTCCGTAACCCCGTTTTAACCCTGGGAAATTTCGACGGTGTTCACCTGGGACATCAAAAGATCTTCAAAGCGGTAAAAGAAGAAGCGCGAAAAATAGACGGGGAAGCTATTGTAGTCACCTTCGATCCTCATCCCCTCCAGGTTTTGGCCCCCCAAAGGTGTCCCCCCTTCATCACGCCCTTTAAGAAAAAATTGATGCTTGTGGAAATGCTGGGTATCGATGTGATCATTGTGGCCACATTCGATCTCGACCTCGCCAACATCACTCCCGAGGCGTTCGTAAGGCAGATCTTAGTGGACAAGATAGGGGCCAAGAAAATCCTCGTTGGCTACAATTACTATTTCGGTAAAAACCGAAAGGGAAATGTAGAAATACTCATTCAGTTGGGGGAAAAATTGGGCTTCGAGGTGAAGGTCATAGGGGCTTTGAGAGTGAACGATACCCCCGTTAGCAGCTCGAAGATACGGGAGTTCATTCAACGTGGCCAAATGGGAGAGGCCGCGCAGTTGCTAGGGAGGAACTACCGGCTCATGGGTAAAGTGATTTGGGGATCCGGGAGGGGGAAAGATTTAGGGTTTCCCACGGCAAACCTGGAAATCCTGAACGGCCTGTATCCTAAGACAGGAGTATATGCCGTCGACGTAATCATAGGAGACAAAACCTACCCTGGGGTGGCCAATGTGGGCTACAATCCCACCTTTGGGGAGAATCCACTATCCGTTGAGGTACATATCCTGGATTTCTCGCGGGACATTTATGGGGAAGAGATCCAGTTGATCTTCTACAAAAGGATGAGAGACGAAAAGGCGTTCGTAAACTCGGACTCCTTAGTCCGGCAAATAAGGAAGGACATCGATGTCGCCAGGAAAATCCTCCTTCGCCGATCTTCGGAAACCCCTTAGGGGCCTTCAGACAACCGATTTAATCCTTCCCCTGATAAACAATTCTGCCCCCAGCAATGGTCAATTCCACTACGCCCTTCAGTTTCCAACCATCAAAGGGGGTATTGCGCGCCTTAGATCGGAAGGCGGCCTTTTCGACAACGAATTCACGCTTCGAATCGAGAATAGTGATATCTGCTCGCGAACCCTTGGATAAGGTCCCCTTGTTGAGGCCCAGGATCTTCGAGGGATTTACGGAAAGTTTCGCAACAGCACCATCCATGGAGAGCACCCCTTCATCTACCAATCGCAACGTCAAGGGCAAGACGGTTTCCAGCCCGATGATTCCACTGGATGCCCGGAAGAAATCCATCTCCTTTGAGGCTGCCTCATGGGGGGCATGGTCGGTAGCGATGGCATCAATGGTCCCATCCCTCAAACCTTCCTTAATGGCTTTCTGGTCAAGGACGGTCCTGAGGGGGGGATTGATCTTGGCATTGGTGCCGTGTTCCCTCACGGCTTCTTCGGTCAAGGTGAAATAATGAGGGGCCGTTTCGGCCGTTACCGGTATACCTGCCGATTTGGCCCTTCGGATCAGCTCAACCGACCCGGCTGTGCTTACATGGCAAATATGAAGCTTTCCCTTGGTCATATCCGCCAGTATGATGTCCCTGGCGACCATAACCTCCTCCGCGGCATGAGGAATTCCATTTAGGCCCAACTCCCTTGCGAGATCCCCCTCGTTCATCACCCCTCCCTTCGAGAGGTTGAGATCCTCGCAGTGGGAAAGGATCGGGAGCCCCCATTTCCCCGAACATTCCAAGGCCCGTCGCATCAACCCGCTATCCATTATCGGATTCCCATCATCGCAAAAGGCCACTACCCCAGCCTCCTTCATTGGGCCACATTCGGCAAGCTCCTCTCCCCTAAGCCCCTCTGAAACGGCACCAACGGGAAGCACATCGATGGTCCCGACTGCTTTTGCCCTTTCGAGGATAAAGCGGGTAACCGAGGCGTTATCGTTTATTGGGAGGGTGTTAGCCATGCAGGCAACGGTGGTAATGCCCCCTGCAGCCGCCGCCAAACATCCCGTCTCAATGGTCTCTTTCTCCTCATAACCCGGTTCCCGAAGATGGACATGTATATCGACAAGTCCTGGAACAACTGTCTTCCCCTTGGCATCAATGACTTTCGTCCCCTTTTCTTCGGCGTCGGAAACCCTCTTCAACCCCGCGATGATGCCATCTTGGACCAGGATATCCAAGATTTCATCTACTCCATTGGCGGGATCAATCACACGGCCGCCCTTAATCAACAGTTTCATAGGCCCAATCCATCGATCAATAGCGCCGGATAACGGCTTAGAATCACGAGCTCAATCCCTTTGCCTTCACCGGAGTAACTTCCCAAACCGACTCCATCTCACCTTGTGCATCAGGTTTGGGGCCCTCTTATGATAGGAGAAGTAGACGATAAAGGCCTTCCCCTTTACTGCCGATAAATCAACGAACCCCCAATACCGACTGTCTTGGCTATTATCTCGGTTGTCCCCCATGACAAAAAGGGAGTTGGAGGGAACGACTATGGGTCCATAATTGTCCCTCGGCCGGAAATTGCTCGGGATGAAGGGTCTGTTCCTTTCCCTATAGACACCCCATGGATCCTCGATTGCCACCCCATTGACGAATATTTCCCTATTCTTGATCTGTACCTCCTCCCCCTCCGTCGCGATCACCCTTTTGATAAAATCCTTCTTGGGATCCTCTGGATAGATGAAAACGATGATGTCCCCCCTCTTCGGTTTATGGAACGTCAGGAATTTTTTCCCGATATAGGGGATCCTGATGCCATAGATGAACTTACTAACCAAGATATGATCCCCTACTAAAAGGGTGGGTTCCATGGAACTTGAAGGGATCTTAAAGGCCTGAACCAAGAAAGTCCTGATTAACAGGGCAATGATAAAAGCGATAATAAAGGCCTCGGCATATTCGCGTACCACACCCTTCTTGCTGGCCCTTCTTATCGAGGTCTTTCCCGCCATGATCTTATCCCCCATGGATTCTTATTGCGACGAGGGTTCCTTTCCCCTCCCCGTTTCCTTCCCCTATCGATCGGGCGATGAAGGAATATACGTTGGAAGCCTTTCCTTTCTTCCGATGAGTTTGGCTTCCCTTTTCGCCTCATCCAAAGTCCGATAATGGCCAATCCTAACCTGATACATCCTTCCCATCCCCGAGATGATCTGGCTTGTAATGTAGGCTGGATAACCCTTCCCTTTTAGGCGTTGGGTCAAATCCTCCGCTTGTTTCTTATGGGCGAAGGAACCCACCTGAATGGAAAAGGAAGCCACCCCTGAAAGGGCCCTTTCGGATGATTTGTCCTCTTTTAAAGGGCCTTCCCTTTTCTCCGAACCAGTTGTGGCTTGGGTCCCCTTGGAATCCCCCCTCTCCCTTTGTATTTTCGGAGATGGCTCTTTCCTCAAGAGGGTTTCGTAAAAGGTTAGGGATAAATCATCCCTTTGAACCCCCTCCCCTTTTAAGGAGGATCCCTCCCTTGCCCTATCATTCCCTTCCGATCTTTCCCCGTTCCCCTTGCCCTCATTTCCCATCTTGACGACCGACTCCGACATCTCCTTCCTTTCAGGCGCCACTGTCTTTCCGGTCGATGCCAACTTATATCCCAACCAAAGACCAATGGAAAAAACGATGCCGTAACTCAATAGCATACGTCCAGACCTCATTCGGGTGCCGGAACCTTTTCCCTTATTCATCTCCATGTGATCCCTTGCTGTTTCCCATCCCGAGGATTACATTTTTTCAGGGGCAGCAATCCCCAATACATTGAGACCGCTCTTGATGACCCCCCTTATCGAGCTAACCAAAAGCAGACGTGCCTTGGTACACTCCACCTCGGATGAAATCACCCGGTATTTATTGTAATAGCTATGGAATGAACTGGATAGCTCTATCAGGTAAAATGGGATTCGATGAGGCTCCAAGGATAGGGCACTTGCCTCGATGACCTCGGGGTATGCCGAAAGGTATTTCAGTAGATCCAATTCCTCAGAAAGATTGAGCAGATGGACATCGACATCCCCGAGTTGCGGCAAGGCGATACCTTTGTTCATGGCCTCCCTGATAACGCTACATATTCGGGCATGGGCATATTGGACATAATAGACGGGATTTTCGGCACTCTGCCTCTTTGCCAACTCCAGGTCGAAATCGAGCTGGCTGTCGGGTCGCCTCATGAGGAAAAAGAACCTTGCTGCATCCCGGCCAACCTCCCCCAGTACATCCCTCAGCGTTGTGAAATCGCCCGCACGGGTTGACATGGCGACGGGCTTTCCATCTCTCATAAGGCTCACCAATTGGACGAGGACTATCTTCAAAACCGCCTCGTCCTTACCAATGGCCATCAAGAAGGCTTTCATCCGGGGAATATACCCATGGTGATCGGCACCCCAGATATTGATCAATACGTCGAACCCCCGATCCAATTTATCCTTATGGTAAGCGACATCGGATGCGAAATAGGTCGTCTCCCCATTGGCCTTTACCAGAACACGATCCTTCTCATCTCCGTATTGGGAGGTCTTAAGCCATAAGGCCCCATCCTCCTCGTAAACGAGGCCCTTTCCCCTCAAATCCTCAATGGCCCTTGGGATTTTCTTCTCCCGATAGAGTTTTTTCTCGCTAAACCAACCGTCAAAATGGACTCCGAATTGATCTAAATCCCCTTGTATTCCCCGCAAAATATCGTTGGCGCCGAAAGAGGCCAATGACCGGATCGATTCCTCCTGGGAATAATGGAGATATGAGTCCTCCCTCTCCTTGATCGCTTTCAAGGCGATCTCCGATATGTAATCCCCTTGATAACAATAATCGGGAAATTCGACCTCCTCCCCCAGGGCATGAAGATAGCGTAGAAAGACTGATTTACCCAAGGTATTCATCTGGCTCCCAACGTCGTTAATGTAATATTCCTTAAAGACTCGGTAATTACATGCCTCGAGAATATTGGCCAAGACATCGCCGATTGCCGCTCCTCTCCCATGTCCAACGTGCAACGGTCCCGTCGGATTGGCGCTAACGAATTCGATTTGAACGCGCCTACCCTCCCCTATTTTACCCCTGCCGAAGCCCTCCCCCCTACGCTCGATCTCCTCAAGGACGGAATACCACACCTCTTCTTTCAGAAAAAAATTGATGAATCCGGGGCCGGCGATTTCCGTTTTTTCGATGACCTCATCTTCATCTTCTAATTGACTCAAAATGATTCTGGCCACTTCGTGCGAGGGCCTTCCCTCCCGGGCCGTCATGACCATGGCGATGTTGGTAGCATAATCTCCGTGGGACTTTTCCTTAGGAGATTCGAGAACTAAAGGCGGAATCTCCCTGCTATTCAGCAAACCATTATCCATACAACGGCGAATGGAATCGTTCATCAATTCCGTTAGCGTCTTTTTCATCTCCCTTTGCTCTTTCTCGTGACTCCCTTTCCCCTTTGCGCTTTGAGAACTCCTCTAGCCGTTCCCCGCTCCCTTTGCCAACTCAAACCGGCAATTTCCCAGTAGACCTCAGGACGTCTGTCCCTCAGAAAGGTCCACTCCCTTCTGGTTATGCCTATATCCTTTAAATCGATATTGGCAAAAACGATCCCTTCTTGCATCCCGCTGGGCTTATCGATAAGCTCCCCCTCCGGCGTCACGCAAAAACTCTTTCCATAGAAATCCTGCCTTTTCTCGCTTCCCACCCGATTTATCCGAAAGATGAAGAGGCCGTTGATGATAGCATTAGCCCTCATGACGGTTTCCCATTTCTGTTGCGAGGCGAACGCGGCAGCAGTGGGGGCGAAAACAATCTGGGCTCCCCTGAGAGCCAATATTCTCGCTCCCTCTGGGAAGAAATTGTCCCAACAAATTTGCACGCCTACCTTGCCATATTTGGTACGGAAAACGGGAAATCCCGTATCTCCCGGGGAGAAGTAGGATTTCTCTTCCCAAAGGGGGATCTGGGGAATGTGAACCTTTCTGTACCCCCCGAGCACCTTACCATCGGCGTTGATGACCACCGCCGTGTTATAATAAACACCTTCGATCCCCTCCTCAAACAGGGGGCAGATGAGAACCGCTGATTTCTCCTTGGCTACTTTCTGCATCATTTGGATAGACTTCCCGTTTATGGACTCTGCAAGACCGAAATTCCGCCGATCGATGTCCCTCGGGAACCAATGGGTGTTAAAGAGTTCCTGGAACCCGATAATCTTTGCTCCTTTCTCGGAAGCCAGTTCAGCTAGTTGTACCGCTTTCTTGAGGTTCTTTTCCTTGTCCTCAACGCAGGCCATCTGAATCCCACAAATCCTCAGCATCTCCCGGATCCCCCTACTTTGTTACCCTCGCCAGTTTTTCGTATTCACGAACCAATGTTAAATTGTTAATAATAACAAAGTTAAAAATGCACTGTCAAGAACACCCCCCATTCCGGCTTACTGAGTTTCTGGAGAAAAACCGTTACCCTTAGCGTAA
>CBDUXJ010000131.1:0-7139 GCA_965371165.1 uncultured Syntrophobacterales bacterium
GGGTTTGAGGGGAGGGGGACCCTCGCAGGGTTTCGGTGAAGCATAAAATAGGCTTTATCTCAAAGGATTGGGTAGTTTCTGAAAGGGAGGAGGCATGCCAAGCGACCGAACATGGGACGCCCTGATTGCCGCGGGAATAGATCGCAAAACCGACTACAATCCTTTTGAAATAACGGATGAAATTGGGGTTTCGTACTTCAAGGAGATCGGTCACATTCCGCTTTTAACCCGTGCGAGAGAATTGGAATTGGCAAGAAAGGTACGGGTGGGTGAGAGGCGAGTAAAACAATTGATGGCGAAATGTCTCCGGAAATCCGGTTCTGCAAACTCCCATAGCTTCGAGGGTAAGTCACTTCAGGAAATCATGATGTTTTTAGAAGAATTGGCGGAAAACGACGGTGCCGGATGGAGAAATACCTTCATGAAACTTAAGGAGGTCGAGGCTGAAATTAGGCGGGCCAAATGCGAAAT
The DNA here is from genome assembly GCA_965371165.1 of uncultured Syntrophobacterales bacterium. GTDB lineage: Bacteria > Desulfobacterota > BSN033 > WVXP01. The sequence goes on from CBDUXJ010000131.1 coordinate 472, forward strand.
GATCAAGTCAAACCTCAGGTTGGTGGTCAACATCGCCAGAGCCTACATCAATCTGGGGCTTCCCTTCTTAGACCTCATCCAGGAGGGAAATGTGGGGTTGATTAAGGCCGTTTCGAAATATGATCCTGCAAGGGGATGCAAGTTTAGCACCTATGCATCGTGGTGGATTAAGCAGGCCATTCTCAGGGCCATTCCCGATAAATCCCGGACCATTAGGGTTCCAGGCTATGTGTTGGAGATAAAATATAAGATGCGAAATATTTCCAATGATATCTTCAGGAAGACCGACAGGGAGCCCACTGAGGATGAGATTGCCAGCAGGATGGAAGTATCGGTGGAGAGGATAAGAAAAATAATGGATGTAACCCGGGGGGTAATTTCGTTGCAGGCCACCCTGGATGACGGAGGAAGACCCCTGGGAGACGTCTTGATTGATAAAGAAGCCATCGTCCCCTTTGAACAATTAATCCAGGACATGGATTTGGCCCATGTGACCGAGAAGGTTCTGAAAGGTTTGAACCCGAGGGAGAAGGAGATCATTCGGTTACGATTCGGCATAGGCAAGGATTCGGCTCAGACATTGGAGGAAATCGGAAAGAAGTTCGGCATCTCCAAGGAGAGGGTCCGACAGATAGAAAAGAGAGCGCTGAGAAAGGCACATTGGCGGGTGAGGAATTATTTGGACGACCTAAAAAGATGAAATTCCATCTGGGTAAGGAGTGCCCCCATAGGTGTCCCCTAAAAAATGGGGGATTTTGCTAAATTATTCTTGACTAATTTAGTAAATAATGTTAGTTTTTGCTCCATGAGATTGTCGACCCAAAGCCGTTATGGGGTGAGGGGTGTTTTCGATATCGCTTACCATGGAGGGGGAGAAGGGGCACAGATTAAGGATATCAGCAGAAGGCAGGAGATATCCCCCCGGTATCTGGAGCAGATCTTTCAGAAATTGAGAAATGGAGGTATCCTGCTTAGTAAAAGGGGGCCTTCCGGGGGTTATTCATTGGCCAAGGGCCCCGAGGAGATCACGGTGGGCGCAATCGTACGGGTGACGGAGGGAGGATTGGCCCCTGTTTTTTGCATTCACCCGGAGGAGTCAGGAAAAGATTGTGATCGGATCACCGAGTGCGTGACTCGGCTTATCTGGAAGGAGGCGGGGGAAAAGTTGGAGGATTTCTTCGACTCGGTCACCATTCAAGACCTCTGTAAGAAAGCGGAAATCTTGGGGATTCGTAAGGAGGATAGTCAGAGCTTAATGTATTACATTTAGGGGGATCTCCTTGGAAATGGACATGTCTGATATGCATTTGGATGAGCTTAGGGGAGATATCCGCCCACCCTAGCACCACGCGAAGACTTTGGTTGAGAAGGAGGGGGGTGGCTTCATCCCCCTCCTTTTTAGTATAATTTCCTATTGTTTTAGTGAGAGATATATGCGGGAGGGGTTCGATGGGATTTGTTGATGGCTTACAATGTAAGGAGTGTGGCAGGAAATACGAAGTTTCTTCCATCTACGTATGTGAGTTTTGCTTCGGTCCTTTAGAGGTCATGTACCGCTACGAAGAAATTAAGGAGCGGCTCACGGTGGAAGAGATAATGAGCAGGCCGAAGACCATGTGGCGTTATAAGGAACTCCTTCCCCTGGATCATGAGCCCACGGTGGGTTTAGAGGTAGGTTTCACCCCGTTAATCAAGGCGAACCGTTTGGCCAAAGTGATGGGGGTCAGGGAGCTTTACATCAAGAACGATTCCGTAAACCATCCTACCCTCTCCTTCAAGGATCGGGTCGTCTCAGTAGCCCTCTCCAAGGCCAAAGAATTCGGCCTTGAGGTAGTGGCATGTGCCTCCACGGGAAATCTCGGCAATTCTGTAGCGGCGTTGGCTGCCTCTGCGGACCTGGAGAGCTATATCTTTATCCCTTTCGACCTGGAACAGGGGAAAATCCTGGGGACGCTCATCTACGGGACAAACCTCATCGGTGTAAGGGGGAGCTACGATGAGGTGAATCGGCTTTGTAGTGAGATTGGTCAGGGCCTCGATTGGGGTTTTGTGAACATCAACTTGAGGCCCTTTTATGCCGAGGGATCGAAGACCTTCGCATTTGAGATTGCTGAGCAGATGGGGTGGAAACTCCCCCGGCATGTGGTGGTCCCTATGGCCGGAGGTTCTTTAATAACCAAGATATGGAAGGGGTTTAAGGAGTTGCAGAAGTTGGGGCTCCTGAATGAGGAAGCTTCAAAGATATACGGGGCGCAAGCCTCTGGATCAAGCCCCATCACAACAGCGCTAAAAGAGGGTCAAGACCTCATTAAGCCCCAGAAACCCCGTACCATTGCCAAATCCTTGGCCATCGGAAACCCCGCGGACGGCTATTACTCCCTCAAGGTGATGCGTGAAACCGAAGGATGGGGAGAGGATGTGACGGATGCGGAGATCATTCAGGCAATGAAGCTTCTGGCAAAAACCGAGGGAATCTTTACCGAGACCGCAGGCGGGGTGACGGTTGGGGTAACCCAGAAACTCGTCCAACAAGGCATCATTCCTCGAGACGAGTCGATTCTTATCTGTATCACGGGCAACGGTCTCAAAACCCAAGAGGCGATTATGGGAGAGGTCGGTCAGCCGCTTGTTATCGAACCCAATATCAATGAATTTCACCGAGTGGCGAATCAAAAAGAATCACGTTAAATGGTCAGAAAGGAGCAGGAGATGTCTGGGTCCCATGTGAAAAGGAAAGTCTACCTTACGTTTCCCAAATCCCTCATCAAGGAGCCGATCGTTTATAACGTGGGAAAGAAGTTTAAGGTGGTGACAAACATCAGGACGGCCAGCATCACCGAGGAGATGGGGATCATGGCCTTGGAGATGACGGGGGAAGAGGAGGAGTATCAGAAGGCGGTGGAATATCTGAGGGGGATAGGGGTCAGAGTGGACCCCATCGAGATGGATGTCATCGAGTGAAGTCGGGAACCCATAAAGGGATTCACCCATGGTGAGGATTCCTAAAACGATCTTCCAGGAAATGGTTAATCATGCCTTACGGGAGGCACCCCTGGAGTGTTGTGGAATCCTGGCGGGAAAGGGGAGGACGGTACGCCGGATGTACGAGATGAGGAATGCAGACGAGTCGAGGACCACTTACTTGATGGCCCCAGAGGACCAACTTCACGTTTTTGAGGAGATCGAAAAGGAACGTCTTGATATGATGGCCATATACCACTCCCACCCCCATACTATTCCCTTCCCCTCGAAAAGAGATGTGAGGTTGGCCTTCTATCCTGGCATTGCTTATGTCATCATTTCCTTGAAAGACGGTGGGGCTTCTGTAAAGGGTTTCAGAATTGGGAAGGAGGCAATCCATATCGAGCCAATTCGTGTAATCAGTCGGGTTTCATAGTTCGTCATTGGAGGCCTGAGGAAATGGGCAAAGGTTTTAGAGAGATGTGGTCGGACATAAAGGGAAAGATAAAAGAGGTATCCCCCGAAGAACTGAACCAGCGGGTGACCAATGGAAAAGAGGCCACCCTATTGGATGTAAGGGAAAAGGATGAGGTGAGAAAGGAGTACATCTGCGGGGCTGAATTGCTCCCCCGGGGTTTTTTGGAGATGCGTGTGGAAGAACTGATTCCCGATAAGAAGAAGCCCATTGTGGTGTATTGTGCTGCGGGGGTTCGCTCCGGTTTTGCCGCCAAGACATTAATGGATATGGGATATAAGGATGTGGCCTCTTTGCGGGGTGGAATTGAGAAGTGGAAGAGATCGGGTTTTGAGGTCCTCAGGGATCTGGATTTCACGCGGGAACAATTGGATCGATACAGCCGTCAGATCATCCTGCCTGAGGTAGGGGAGCAGGGCCAGGCCAAAATCCGCCGTGGCAAGGTTCTCATTGTAGGCGGTGGCCATTTAAGCTCTTCCGCCATCATGTACCTGGCCGCCGGAGGGGTGGGGACATTGGGAATTGTAGATTCCCATCCCGTAACCCATGGAGATCTGAAGGGCCAAGTTTTGCACACCATTTCCTCTATAGGGAAAAACCGGGCTGAATCTGCCGCAAAAATGGTGGAAAGGATTAATCCGGATGTTTCGGCTAAGGTTTATCCCATCCGGTTAGATGTCGAGAACGCCGTTGATATTCTCAAAGATTATGACGCTGCCCTGGAATGTAGTGGCGATTCTTATACCCGCTATCTGGTGAACGATGCCTGTGTGCTCATGGAGAAGCCCCTTTTTATCGCGGAGATGGCGCAGGATTGGGGCAAGGCGATAAGTGTTTACCCGGGAGAAGGTCCGTGCTACCGGTGCGTCTTTCAAAAGCCCGAGCTTGACGACAACGCATCCGAAGGAAACGGGTACTCAGTCGCCTTTGGGGGGCTCATGGGGTTAATCCAGGCCGCGGAGATCTTCAAGTTTCTCCTTGGAAAGGGGGACCTCTTAAAGGGCAAGCTCCTCCTCTGGAATGGATTCCGCATGGAGTTTCAGCAGAAACCGGTTGAGCGAGATAGGGCATGCCCCTTGTGTGGGGAACATCCTACCATTACCCGTTTAATGAGGGATGGGGATTCCTATGAACACGTGGGTTAGACCTTTACGTTCGGAGTTGAGGTATGTCTCCCCGGAAACATGCGCTAAATCCGTTTTGGAGTGCATAGGAAACACACCTCTTATCAAGATTAATCGGGGCGGGTTGAATTCCGGGAAGGTAGAGATCTATGCCAAAATGGAGAGCTTCAACCCCGGTGGATCGGTGAAAGACAGGCCGGCTCTGAAGATCATAGAGGATGCGGAGAGATCCGGTCTTCTGACCCAGGATAAAGTCCTCCTTGATTCCACCTCGGGCAATATGGGAATCGCCTATGCTATGATCGCATCGGTGAAGGGCTATCGATTGGAGCTGGTGATGCCTGCCAACGCCAGTGAGGAGAGGAAGGGTATCATCCAGGCCTTTTGTGGAGCATGTGTGCGGTTAACGGATCCGCTGGAGGGCTCTGACGGGGCTTTGAGGGAGGCCCATCGTATTTATGAGGAGGATTCCGAGAAGTATTTCCTCTTGGACCAATATAATAACCCTTCCAACCCCCGGGCTCACTATGAGACCACGGGAATGGAAATCTTTCAGCAGACTGGCGGACGGATTACCCTTTTCGTCTGCGGCGTGGGAACCGGGGGGACATTGATGGGTGCCGGGAGTAGGCTTAAAGAGTTGAATGAGAGGATTGAGATCATCGGGGTCGAGCCCTCGGAACCTCTCCATGGGATCGAAGGGTTGAAACACATGGAGACCTCAATCGTACCCGGCATTTACGACGAGCAGCTTTTGGATAGAAAGGTTATGGTAAGGACCGACCAGGCTTACCGGATGGCCGAGGAGATTGCGCTGAAGGAAGGCCTTTTCGTTGGACATTCCTCAGGAGCCGCCATGGTGGCGGCTTCGGAATTGGCCCGGGAGATCAGAAAGGGCGTGATCGTGGCCCTTTTCCCTGATCGGGGAGATCGATACCTGAGCCTAAAGCGTTGGGAGTCAAACCAATCCACCCAAGGGAGGATCAGAAGATGAGCGTTGAAGTGAGAATCCCCTCTCCCCTAAAATCCCTTACGGGGGGAAAAGATGTTATCCAGAGCAAAGGGAGCACGGTGGGAGAAGTGATACAGGAGGTGATCTCTGCCTATCCCCAACTGAGGGAAAGGCTGTGCGATGAGAAGGGGGATGTGCGACGATTTATCAACATATTCCTGAACGATGAGGATATCCGTTTCATGAAGAATTTGGAAACCCCGGTGAAGGATGGGGATAGCCTTTCCATCATACCCGCCATCGCCGGCGGGTCAGAATCTACCCCTGGCCAGGTTATTCTGGGGCAAAGTTTTTCATCCCAATGGGCCGGAATGAAAGAGGAAAGGATAAAGGAGGGTAAGGTTTTCATTTTGGGAGCCGGTGGGTTGGGCTCCCCCGCCGCCCTTTACCTGGCTTCGGCTGGCGTTGGAACCATCGGGATTGCAGATTCAGATGTTGTCGATCTCTCCAATCTTCACAGGCAAGTCCTCCATTTCACCAAGGATGTGGGTAGGGAAAAGGTCCGTTCCGCCAGGGGGAAGCTGAAGGCCCTCAATCCAGATGTGAAAGTCCGCACCTACCGAACGAGGGTGACTTCCGAGAACGTGCGGGAAATCATCAGGCCTTATGATATCATCATCGATGGGAGCGACAATTTTCCCACAAAGTTTTTGATCAATGACGCCTGCTACTTCGAAAAGAAGCCCTTAGTTTTGGGGGGGATCCTGAAGTTCTACGGGCAAGCTACTGTCTTCCATCCTTGGTATAAAGGGCCCTGCTACCGATGTATCTTCCCAAATCCACCACCGCCGGGCGCCGTGCCTTCTTGCCAGGAGGCCGGGGTGATCGGTGCCATTGCGGGGATTATCGGCATGATTCAGGCCTTCGAGGCGATAAAACTCCTTTCAGGTCAGGGTGATCCCCTCATCGGGCGTTTCTTGGTGTTCGATTCACTGGATATGACCTTCAAGGAATTCAACATAGAGAGGGATGAAAACTGCCCCCTCTGCGGCAAGGGCCCCTCTATCACCCAGCTGGTGGATTATGAGCAGGTGTGCCAAGCTTGACGGCTTCGTAAAAAGTCCATCTGCCATTCGACAGGCTCATGGCCCTGAGT
>CBDUXJ010000132.1:0-7113 GCA_965371165.1 uncultured Syntrophobacterales bacterium
AGGCACTGGGATAGAGGACAAGAATATAGCTGCGGAATTGGAGTTACTTCCTGCTTTACGGTTTGACAAGGAGAACTTACCTCTGATTTTTCGAGCGCCACAAGAGTCCATGGATACAAAAGCTTTAACGGAAAGAGTAAATTTATTGATGAAATCTCTTTCCAAGGAGCTGACCTTAGATGATTTAATAACAAAGGTTCCAAGAGGACTAAAGCCTTCAGAGGAGCAGATAGAGGAAGTCTATCGTCTCGCCCATGAACTGAGGGGATTGGAGGTTACCCATTTCAACTCTGTAAGATATGGGGGTGGAGTGGCGGAAATACTAGATTGGCTCGTGCCCCTGATGAACAGTGTGGGTATCAAGGCAAATCGGGTAGTCATAAAGCCTAAAAATCCGGGCGAGTTCTTCCCAGTCACGAAAACCTTCCATAATGCCTTACAGGGAATGGAAGCGATACTTACAGAGGAGATGAAGGAAACATATTTAAGAGAATCCGATTACATGGCTAAGAAGCTTTCGAGAGAAGGGGAAATAAAGGCGGATATTTTAGTTTGCCATGACCCACAACCCCTCGGAACACTTTCCTCTGTAAACAAGAAGAAAGTATGGAGGGCTCATATTGATCTATCATTTCCTCGGAAGGAATTTGTAGAATTCCTCTTACCATTTATTGAAGAATATGATGCTGCTCTATTCCATTTTGAAGATTTCGTCTTAGACAAGCTGAAAGGCAAAATCTCCATCTACCTGATTCCCGCAGGCATTAACTTCTTAGCCCCCAAAAATATTGATTTACCCTCTGAGTTCCCTTCTTACGTGCTAAAAAGCTTCGGCATAGATAGAAATAAGCCTATCATTTTACAGATATCTCGTTTTGACCGCTTTAAGGACCCGAAAGGGGTGGTAGATGCCTTTGATAGTGCACGGAGTGCATTGTTAAAGGAAGGTTTGGACCTGCAGCTTGTTTATGCGGGCAATATGGCGGGAGATGACCCTGAGGGAATGAAGATTTTGTCGGAACTGATAAGTAATCTCGGCGCTAAAAAGAAGACTCTGCATAAGAGAATGTTTATCCCTCAGTCTGTGGTATGGACAGTGGGAGAGGTTCCCTATATTTTCATAATAAATTTGGGAGCGACTCCTGTTGTAGAGAATGCCTTAGTGGTGAACTCTCTGCAGAGAGTAGCTACCATTGTCTTGCAGAAATCTTTGAAAGAAGGGTTAGGCCTCACTATTTTGGAGGCAATGTGCAAGAGAAAACCCGTTATCGTTGGGAGTATAGGGGGGCCAGCTCATTTAATCAAAGAAGATGGCTTTTACGGATATGGTGTAGGATATAGGGATGAAAAAGGAAATTTAGTCTACACTTCTGAAGAGACAGCGGGCGAGATTTTGAGATGTTTTGAGGACCCTCAAAAAGCTTTGGCGATGTCAGAAAGGGCCCAAGGGAACGTACGGCTTAACTATTCAGCAATCCGCCTTCTCTTGGATTACCTTAAGGTTTTTAATGACATTGTAAACTCGTCTAGCTCTACGAGGGATTCAAAGGGATTGGGCTGAGAGGAGAAATCAGATCCTTCCGGAGTGATGATATTAGGGGATTTGGCCTCCACCCCACGAGTTCTGAGAGAGCTTTCCGTCCTCGCCACAATCTCTTGCTTCAACTGCCAGGCTTCCACATACACTCGGGGTGAGCCACCGTTTAGGTCCTCATATCATTTGAAAAGAATCCTTGCCTCTGAAACGTACCAATGAAGTTCAGACAATGATTGAAGCCTCGGTAGAGGTGAGGCACTCCCTTTATTTTGCTCCACAAGGGCACTCTAGACTGCGGGTTTCAGGACTCCAGGAGCTTGAAGGTGATTACCCTCACGAGACCCCAGATGGTATCCAGGGCAAGGTGTTGTTCAATGGTGGGGTCAAAGAGGATATTTACCTTGGCGGGAAATTCATCATCGGCTGCCCATAAGATACAGAGAACCCGAATACGAGGAAGTGCCTGAAATGTCAATCCTACGTCACCGTAGTGGACTTTAGATCCTCCTATAGAGAGCCCCGCTTCCAGGAAATCATCGGGGCGGCGGCCGAATTTTTCCTCCAGTGGATTCTTGAAGACTTCCAGGGAATGGACTCCCCGGTAAAACATCTCGCCATTTTTCAACTCCTTTTCCGTTACCCATTTTCCGACAAGAGGAAGCTCCTTGGCGCGAATAAGGTATTGGAGGATCATGAGCCTGAGCTCAATATTTAGGGAAGCTTTCCTCTCATGTGCCTTGCGGATAGCCATTTCCCGGGTAAATACCTGATAGGACTCGTTAAGGACCTGGACGTGGTAGCACTGCAGAAGGGGATCGTAAGGGGTGAGGCACCGTTGACACACATCCTTATTGGGAAGACCAACAAGGGTTTTCCACAGTTGGGCGTCAAGCTCAAGGTTTTGGGTGGCCTCCCTCTCCTGTTTAACTCGTTCTTCCATGTTCCACATCCTTTATGATAGACTTTTATACCATTAAGCTCTTGGGGACTCAATCCCCTCCTCGGCCGGATTGACTTCAAGGGGGAAAATCTGGTACAGGGTTAGGCGATGGATAGTTTCGAACGATTAATCAAGTGTGCCGTGGAACGGGGTGCCACAGAGGCCAAAATAATCCCAGTACAAAAAATTGTCTTGGACGAACGGGTAATCTTGAAGTGCCAGATTCCCCTTTGCAACGAGTACGGGAACCATCTCCTCTGTCCTCCCAACAGTCCATCCCTTGCACAATTTCGGGAGGCGCTCAAGAAATACTCCAACGCCCTTTTGATCCAAGTCAGAACCCCGAGGGATCAATTGAGCTCGAAATCCGAACAGAGCCTAAGAGAGACGATTTATGCCCGGGCCAATGTACTCCATGAGATTGTTAATGGTGTTGAAAAACTTGCCCAGGAATTACATCTTACCTTTGCGGCGGGGTTGATCGGGGGAGCCTGCAAGTTGTGTATTCCCTGCGTGGGAGTCAAATCGGGAGGGCCCTGCAAACACCCCTTTAAGGCGAGGCCTTCCATGGAGGCCGTTGGGATCGATGTATACCTCGCGGCCAAGAAGGCTGGGCTTAGGTTTTCCTACGGTATTGAAGATGAAGTCGTATGGAACGGGCTCGTCCTGCTGGAATGATAAGGGGTATTGAGCCACCTTGGGATTTTGCGGTCCCTGGATATAGGGGAATGGTGTGCGATGACTTGATTTCTACCACATGGAGGATACGTGCTGATGCTGAAAATGAGGATGAAGAGTAACAATATGAGGCGTTCGTTATCGCAAATATTTTTGGCGAGTATACACTGCAATTTTAATATTAACGGTCAACCATTGCGTTAATTGATCCGATGGATTTATAATTATTTTTGATCTCAATTTGAGGGGATGACATGATATGAAGGAAGGTGGACAATATCATTTTTAATGTGATCCTCGATAAACCGGAAGACCACTAACCATTGTCTATTGGCAAAAAGATCTAAGGAGAAAGATGGGAGAGAGGTTGAAAAGAGAGGATGAGTTGATTAAGGACGGATGGACGAGACGGTTCGTCGCCAATGAGTCTCGTTTAGGTGAGGCAGTGAAGCTTTACGGATCTATGGGGTATGAAGTTCATCTGGAACCGTTGCCTCCTGTAGATTCCGACTCGGCCGATGGAGAATCTGGGGAATGCAGGACATGTTTTAAGGGCTTTGAGGACCAATACAAGATCATCTACACACGTCCTCAGAAAGGCGAGAGTGCAGAGGATAATCTTGGTTGAGGGTCGATTCGCGGGCCTCCGGATATATGGTCCCTCCAGGAAAGGATTAGTTCATAATTGTATTCGTTGTGAGTGGAAAGGTAGAGGCGGAGAAAACGAGAGTTTGGATCGATGGAATTTTTAAGACGGGTTTTTGGTTCGATGAGAACAAATTCTATGAGATTCGTGGATTGTTTGGGCTCCCGGGTGCTAGGTTTTTTTGGGGGGGGGAAGAAGTTGGCGCTCTTGATGGCTGATGAGGGGGAATGATCGTGAAGGCAAGAATCACCGTCTTATGCGAGAATACGGTGGGTGCCCTGGTTGGAACTGGGGAACACGGATTTTCAGCTTTTATCGAAACGGAGGCCGGAAATTATCTCTTCGATACTGGCAACGGATTTTCCATTGTTAGGAATGCCCTACTTTTGAGGAAAGACCTTACAGGCATCAAGAAAATCTTCTTAAGTCACGGACATTTGGACCATACCGGCGGATTGCCGGAGGTATTAAGATTGAGGGGGGAGGTTGAGGTACTGGCACATCCCCTCATCTTTACGGAACGGATCGCCGTGCTCAAGGAAGATGAGCGGGAAAAGAGGAGATTCGCCGGAATTCCTTATAATCGAGGGTATCTCGAGTTCTCGGGTGCACAGTTTGTCTTAAAGAAGGAGTTTTACGAGCCGATTAAGGGAATTTTTTTAACGGGAGAAATCCCGAGAAAAACCGCCTTCGAGAAGCCCGACCCGAGGCTCTTCGCCAAGGAGAATGGGAATTGGGTGCCCGACCAATTCTTGGATGATCAGTCCCTCATTCTGGATACGCCAAAGGGATTGGTAATCCTTTTCGGATGCGCCCATTCAGGCATGATCAACACCATCAATCACGTCATGGAGAAGGCGGGGAAGGAGAAGATTTACGGCCTTTTCGGAGGGACACACCTGGCATTTTTGACCCCCGAGCAGCTTGAGGAGTCCATCGATGCCATCAAGAGGCTGGAAGTAGGGTACATCGGTGTTTCTCACTGTACGGGCATGAGGGCCTCCATGAGGTTGGCTCAGGAATTCGGGGATCGATTCTTCTTCGGCCATGTTGGGGCGGTATTCGAAACCTGAGATGAATTCCAGGTTTGGTTAACAAATTACATTGGAGTGAGAACATGCGGTTCATTTACGGACCTGTTCCATCGAGGAGATTGGGTATTTCCCTCGGGGTCGATCTGTTCCCAAGGAAGACGTGTTCCTACGACTGCATTTACTGCCAGTTAGGGAGGACGACCAACAAAACCGTTCAGCGGGGCGTATATATACCCGCCGAGTTGATCATCCGGGAGGTTAAGGACTTCTTGGCCCAACTGGAAACCCCCGTTGACTATATTACCTTCTCCGGTTCAGGGGAACCCACCTTACATTCTCAGATTGGGCCCATCATCGGGGAAATCAAGGAGATGACCTCCATACCGCTGGCCGTTATAACGAACGGATCCCTCCTCTTTATGGACGAGGTCAAAAGGGATCTCAGCGAAGCGGATTTGGTGGTTCCCTCTCTGGATGCCGTCTCCAAGACCGTACATGAAACCATCAACCGACCCGAAGAATCCCTCGAAATTGATCGGGTCATCCAGGGGCTAGTTGATTTCAGGGAACAGTTTCGAGGACAAGTCTGGATTGAGATCCTTTACTGCCGGGGCATCAATGATAGTCTTTCTGAAGTTGCAAAGATGAAAGAGGAATTGCGGAAAATCAGTCCCGACCGGATCCAGCTCAACACGGTTTACCGACCTCCCGCGGAGGATTTCGCTGCTCCCCTGGGGGAGGAGAGGCTCAGGGAGATCGAGGAGGATTTCGGCAAAAAGGCGTCGGTTGTAACCCCCTATCGAGGAGATAGATCCATCGGAGGGAAAGGAAAGTTGGAGGCACAAATTATTGATGCCCTGAGGAGGAGGCCTCTTACCGCTGAAGATATGGCGGAGATCTTTGGACTTCACCCAGATGAGCTTATCAAGCATTTGAAATTATTGCGCAACAGTAATACGATCCGCCATAGGTTACATGGCCGAAAGATTTTTTATGAAATCGCAAGCTGAGCTCAGACGGGAATGCCTCCCCGCTGAGAACTCGAATCTCATGTACGAAGGGGTATGATGAAAATTTTGGACGATGTGATCGATTCTCTGGCCCGTGGGGAGACCGAGGTACGGGAGATTCACGTCTGTGCCCATTGGACAGCGGTGCTGAGCAGAAGCTGCGGCCTCTCTTCCACCGTTAAGGAAGAGTTTCATGGACATAAGGGGGTGAGGGATGTGGGCCATTTAACGGAAAAGAACGCTTTTGAACTCGCCCTCTATTCCCGGTCTGAACACCTCCTCGAGGCGTCCATCGGCATGGCGGCTATCAATTCCCTCATCGACATCGATGAATCCAGGTGTGTCGAGGCCAATGCCTATGAGATCCTGTTGGAGAAGGGCGGGGGAAAGAACGTGGCTATTGTAGGCCATTTTCCCTTTATTTCCATGCTGAAAGACTCGGCGAAAAAACTCTGGGTCATCGAGAAACTACCATCAGAAGGGGATCTTCCGGAGGAAGCGGCTGAGGAAATCTTACCCCAGTGCGATGTGGTGGGGATTACTGGAACAACCTTTATCAATCACACCTTGGAGGACCTCTTGGATCAATGCAAGGGAAGTTTTGTCGCCTTGATCGGTCCCACCGCTCCCCTTACTCCCGTCCTCTTCGATTATGGGATCGATGTTATCTCGGGTTCGAAAGTAGTGGAAATCCAAAAGGTAATTCGTTTCATCAGCCAAGGGGCTACCTTCAAGGAGTTACATCACCATGGCGTCAAATTGCTCACCATGATGCGGTAGGGCGACACAACCAAGGATTTGGGTTTACTTGGATGTACCCATTTGTACTCATGTTAGGCACCAACGAGATTCGACCGAGGTGATGTAACCCAGTGGCTCATTTTCATTAAGTTTGACGGCTTCGTAAAAAGTCCATCTGCGGTGTTGCGCTGCATCCTTCGTCATTGCAGCGTACTTCTATGTACGCCTCATTCCTCAGGATTTACGCGCCTTGCATCTGGATCTTTTTTCTTTGCCGTCTGATTCCGACTTTTTACGAAATGATCAAGTTTCAACATGGAAGAAAGCGAGCGCGTTAGTTTTTCTTCCATAGGGGGATTATAATAGAATATCCTATCACTCTTTTTCCCTGTCGAAAAGGCCCCGGGGCCGCCAAATGAGAATTAGCATCATAAAAACATACATGAATATTCTTTGGAAAAAAGGGACATAGAGAATTCCGAAGGCCTCCAACTGGCCTAAGATGAGGGCCCCGACATAGGCGCCTT
>CBDUXJ010000133.1:0-7102 GCA_965371165.1 uncultured Syntrophobacterales bacterium
TATCGAAAGCGGAAAAAACAAATTTATTTCTTCTTCCCTTCAATCCATCATTCCAGTATTCCATTATTCCAATATTTTAGCTGGGCGAAGCCCCGAAGTTCGATTTCTTTGGTAAGCATTCTTAATGAAGAAAGGGGTGGGACATTCTCAAGCTCCCCACCCCAATTCTCATCCCCCTATTCTCAACCTTAAACCCTATCCCTTGATTACACCCATGGGAACCAACTTCGCCACCTTTTTGCTGATTCCCGCATTGTGGACCACATCCACTACCTCGGTAACATCCTTATACGCCTCGGATATTTCCTCGAGAATGGTGGCCCTTCCCGCTGATCGAACGATTATTCCCCTATCCTCTAGCTCCCTGGTGATGGCTCTTCCTTTGGCGACTCTCTTTGCCTGGTGTCGGCTCATCACCCTGCCTGCGCCATGGCAGGTACTGCCAAAGGTATCGGTAAATGCCTTCTCCGTTCCTACCAGCACATAGGAACATCTTCCCATATCACCTGGGATCAAAACGGGTTGACCGATGTCTCGATAATCCTCCGGTATATCGGTATGGTGGGGTGGGAAAGCGCGAGTCGCCCCTTTTCTATGCACACAGACCCTCGTTCGGCGCCCATGGACCTCGTGGTCTTCGAATTTAGCGATGTTATGGCAGACATCGTAGATGAGGTCCAACTGGAGCCGCTTGGGACCCATCCTCATCACCCGTTCAAAGGTCTCCCTGACCCAGTGGGTAATCATCTGCCGGTTAGCAAAGGCGTAATTGGCCGCACAGGCCATGGCGGCCCAGTAACGCTTGCCCTCAACGGAGGTGATCGGGGCACAACAGAGCTGTCTATCGGGTAATTCCATTCCATATTTAGCCGCCGCCTGAAGCATAACCTTGATATAATCATCGCATACCTGGTGCCCCAACCCCCTCGATCCCGTATGAACGATAACGGTTACCCCACCCTCCTTCAGCCGGAGTGCATCGCCCAATGTTTCATCGTATATCTCAGCCACGTAGCCCACTTCCACGAAATGATTCCCCGATCCAAGGGTCCCCAATTGTGCACGTCCTCGCTCGAATGCCCTTTCCGAAACAACGCGTGGATCCGCTCCCTCTATGGCTCCCTTCTCCTCGATGTGTTCCAAATCCTCCGCTAAACCATAGCCATTCTCGACTGCCCATTTGGCTCCCTTCACGAAGACCTTCCCCTCCTCTTCTCGGTTTAACTTGAGATCCGTGCGATGTGACCCCACACCGGACGGGATATTCCTGAAAAGGGTCTCTACCAATTTTTTAAGGCTTCCCGAGATATCTTCGCGGCTCAAACCTGAGCGCATAAGCCGCACGCCTCAATTGATATCGTATCCCACCCCTCCGGGCGAAATAATTCCATCATCCAGATCGAAGGCCGCTACACCGCCAATGGGAAAACCATACCCCCAATGGATATCCGGCATGGCCAAGGAGTTCCCTACGATGCCCGGAAGCCACGCTACATTTGACACTTGGACGAGGCTTTGGTCCTTCCGGATATCGGCAATCATCCTCTCATTGGCATAGACGAGGCCATCGGTCCGCATCTTTCCCTCCCGGGGAATACGCCATCGGTAATCGTCTACCTTTTGAATTTTCATGTGGCCTCCTTCCGACATCTTTCACGCTCCTTATCTTGGATTTCCTTCACTCCTTAAAGGTCGAATATGATCCTCGCCCTCCACCTTCCCTTCTCTTTTTTCACCTGGATTTGATGATACGTCACCGCCTTGATCTCCGTCTTAATGACGTGCCGTTTCTCATCAAATGCCTCCCCCCTCGCCCTCGCCTTCAGCGACCCATCGCGAAGTTCATCGATGGAAAAACTTCTAAAAAGGAGGCTATCCACGTCATGCACGTAGAGAAGCTCCCCCAACCACTGAACCATCAAATCTTCCAGATTCGGACTTTCGACGCAAATGACCCTCTCTATACTCTCCCTCACCCTTTGCAAATCCGTAATGATATCGAAAAAGGCCTCTCCAGCGTTGGTGAATAACTCCTCTAAGTCTCTGCCATAAACAAGGATTCCCAGATCAGCGGTATGATCTAAAAACCTGAACTTTTTCCCCCTGTCCAATGGATCTTCCCCATGTTCCAACGGTTTAAGAATTATATATCCCCCCCCTGACCCATGTCAATCTTTGTTGAACCCGGAGTTTTCTGATTCGAGGCTTCCAAAATTTCACCCCAATAGGTGGCCTCATTTCTTCATTTTGTCGCCTACTCCCCCTCTCTTTCTAAATGCCTTCTCGAACTCGGCCACAACCCTTTCTCCCGAGACCTTAAATTCCTCCGGGATCATTACAGCGGCCCACCCCTTCTGGGGAATGTAAAGACCATCATAGGCGGTATCGGAGAACCTTTTCAACATTACCGGAATTCCCTCTCCCTGCAGGGCTTGAGAGACCAAATCGGCCTCGAATTTATTCTCCACAACAAAGATCTTCACGAAATTGCCCAAGAACCGACTCCTCATGTTCCCCTGTTCAAAGAGGAGAATCCGAGACCAAAAGCATTAACCCATGCTCCTTCGGAACAAAGCCCAATCCCAAGTGGTACCCCTATAATATAAAGCTACGGAAAATTCAGCGCAAAAGGATTTTTGAGTTGAAACGTCCTAACGATATTCGTATAATCAAGCGTAATATTCATTTCCTTGTATTTCGTATTGAGGGGGAAGAGATGCCGAAACCTAAGGAATCCTTTGAATCGAGGATGAAGAAATTACGGTTGAAAACGGGCCTCTCCTTGAAACATCTGGCCAATGAGACGGGATACAGTTCCGAATATCTCAAGAAGATCGAGAAGGGGCAGGTGATCCCGCCGGTTTCGGCAATTATTCAGATCGCAAAGGCACTCTCCGTGGAATCGGGCACCTTCCTTTCGGCTGAACAACAGAAGGCCTCTGAAGAGAGAAGAAAAAAGAGCTTCCTGGTCCGGACCGAGGCCTATGCCTATCAAACCCTTACTCCGGGAGCCGAAACCAAGCACTTGAAGGCCTTCCTCGTGACCGTAGACCCCCGAAAAGAACACATGGGTGTTGACTATCACCACGAAGGCGAGGAATTCATCTACGTTTTGGAGGGCAACGTGGAAATGATGGTCGGGGAGGAAAAAAACGTCCTCGCAACGGGCCAGAGCCTCCATTTCAATTCAGCCATAAGCCATAAACTGAGGAATTTGGGGGACAAACCCGCCAGATTCATCGCCGTGATCTACACACCTTAGCAACGGCCTAAAGGGCCTCGGTCTGCGGCCCTTGGAGTCCATCCGATTTTTTCAGGGATGATTTCTCGATTCCCCAAGTATTTCTCGCACCTTTGCCTTTAACTCCCCCAAATCGGCCGATTTAACCACGTAGGCCTCGGCACCCCAGCTCATGAAGTCGTCCTTGTAACTCGAATAGGCAGTATTCAAAATGATGGGGACTTCCCTATGCTCTCTTATAATCCTGCCGATGGTTTCCATTCCATCCATCACTGGCATAACGATATCCAATATGATCAAGTCGGGCCTTGCCACATCCAGTTGCTTTAATGCCTCCCTCCCATTAGCAGCCAGTATCACCTCATAGCCGGCTTCGGCCAATTCATCGTGGTATAAAATCCGCTGGCTCTCATCGTCTTCGACAACCAATATTCTCTTCACGGCCAATTCCCCTATAGGGAAAATTTCCTTACCCTATTTGATATCATACCTCCCATATGAAAATCAAGGCAAACATTGTTTTGGGGAATTCCCCGGTTCACCCCCCTTCCCATAAGTCAGGGCGTTTTCTTAGGTGAGAGACATTTGCCTCAGGGTTGTCTTGAGCGAATCAATTTCTTATAATCGTTCCATCATTGACACTCAATGGGACCGATGGAGCGATTTAAGCGCAGAAGGCAAACATAATGGGCCGTCGATCCCAGGTCCTTGCTCCCCTGATCGTATGGGTTTTACACCATGTCACTTCGGAATCAATGCATTCTCGGATTAATCCTGTTTGCCGCTATCGATGCCGTCATCCCTATCCCCTTCGCCGAACTCATCCTCCTTTACGTCCTCATGAAAAAGCCGGATTGGTTTAGGGAAATGGTCGACAGAATCTATAGCGGGCTGTAAGTCGAGATCAGTTTGGCTTCACCGCGCGAAGGCCGGTTTTGACTTTCACTTCATCCATCACCTCGAGGGCGATCGCCTTGCACCGCCTCGCCCCGTTTTCCAAGGCTTCCTTTACATAATCGATATTCCCTTGAAGCTCCTTTATCCTGTTCCGAATTGGGGTTAAATGTGCCATCATATCCTCGTAGAGCATCCTTTTGTGGTCCACACACCCTATGGTTGCCTCTCGGCAACCTCGGTCTATGCCCTCCAGGTCTTCCCGGCTCCCAAATCCCCCATGGATGGTAAAGAGATTACACCTGTCAGGGTTTCCCGGATCGCTCCGACGTTTTCTGGCTTCATCGGTCACCGCCTTTCGCAATTTCTCCCAGATTTCGTCCTCCGGTTCCGTCAGTCCCAAGTAGTTATTCATGCTTTTGGACATCTTCTTCTTTCCATCAAGCCCGAGGATTCTGGGGGTATTCGGTGAGAGGACCTGAGGTTCGGGAAAGATCTCGCCAAATTTCCTGTTGAATTTCCTGGCGATCTCCCGGGTGAGCTCCACGTGTTGAAATTGATCCTCCCCAACGGGGACGAAATGGGCCTTATAGAGGAGAATGTCCGCTGCCTGGAGAATTGGATAATCCAAAAGTCCCATATTAATGTTATGACGATGTTGTTTCGACTTGTCCTTAAACTGAGTCATTCGCTCCACCTCTCCGATGGGAGTAATGCAATTGAAGATCCAGGTCAACTCCGTATGTTCCGGGACATGGGATTGGACAAATAGGGAGCATCTATCCGGATCCAATCCACAACCGATGTTGACAATGGCCGTCTCCATGATTCGAGAATCCATCATATGGGGATCGAAGTCGATGGTAATGGCATGGTAATCGACGATACAATAGATACAGTCGTAGTCGTCGATCAAAGAGATCCAGTTCTGGATAGCACCGAGATAGTTACCGATATGGATTTCCCCCGTCGGCTGAATTCCGCTAAAAATCCTCTTCATCTTACAACTCCCCGGAGAAAAAAGGCCATGGGGTAATCTGCCGCCCACGGCCTCAATAAAATCTCCTGGCCCATTCCAATCACGTCACAGTAGGCCCAGGGGCCATCTCATTGATAATCCTCCACCACCGGGATCTCTTCGCGTCCAAGTCCAATCCTCTCTCTATAGTTACCCCTTTCAATAAAATCAAGGATACCCTCCTGAGGATAAAATGTCAATGGCAATATCTTCCCCCCGAAGATGAGAACTTTCCGATCTCCAAAAACATTGCCCTTCATTTGCAATAAGATGATCCCATTACCCCTAATACTTGTCGGATTCCAGAACATCATCCTCGTACATCTTCTCAAACTTTAACTTGTGTTTGGCTTCCTCTTGGGCCAACATCTGAAACAATTTTTTCAGGTCCGGATCCTCGCACCTTTCTGCAGATCGACGGTAGAAGTTACGGGATTTCTCCTCGCTCTTCATGGCATACCGGAGAATGTCCTGATAATCCATATCCCTGCTATAAGGGATATCCTCCAAATACTCGCTGATTTTCAAATCGGGCACTTCGCTGAATTCGTAATTCCCCAACTTTGCCATATCCAATTCTTCCAGCATTTTCTTGTGCCCCCGTTCCTCCTCCGCTAGTTCTTTGAACATCTTATCCATGCCCGGCTTGGCTCGTTCACTGGCCATTTGATAGAACATCGCGGCATCGGCCTCTTTTCTGATGGCTTGTTGGACAATATCCTTAAACGTATCCAATCTCATGTCACGCTCCTTCGTCTCCACATTAAGGGAATATGAAAACCAGGTTCCCTTTCTCAAGGTATGGGAAAAACTCCTCTATATCTCGGTTGAAGAGGGAGATGCAACCATCCGTCCAATCGATCTTGGAACGATTGCGGGCCTCGGAATAGGTTCCGTGAATCCCTATTCCCCCTCCCAAACCGATACATCTGCACTCCCTCAAGGGGATTAACCCCTTGGCACAGGCCTCTTTATGCCTTTCCACATCGTCCCATGTCGGGTAATCAAGAAGGACAAACCTCGACCACTCCTCATGGAACCGCTTCGACACAACTCGGAAGATCCCCTCGGGCGTGCATTTATCCCCTTCATAAAGTTTCTGTTCATTGGGATTTTTCCCAAAAACAACGGGATATGTCTTCACAAACCTCTCATCTAAATAGAAGAAAAGCTTTCGTTTCGCCTTTATGACGACGATGCTAGCCTGAGAGGGAAGGATCCCCTTCTCCTGGCAGATCTCACCGATGGATTTGGTGTAACCATGGGGTGAGCCGAGGGCAATAAGAGGGATAAACAGAACGATAAAAAAAAGGCCTTTTCTCAGCATGGCCTTCCCCGCAGATCTTACGATTTTCCTCAGAAGGAGACCTTTTCTCACCCCAAAAGGCCTCATGCTCCTTTGGCAGCATGGCCACCGTTTCTCACTCTCCTAATAACTCCTTCTCTCTTTCCTTCTTCCTCTCCTCCTCAAAATGTCTTTCTATCTCCCCCTTCCTTTGGAGGAGTTCAACCGTATCCACTGCGGCATATCTTATTTCCCCATCTTCCTCATAGTAGTAACCCTCCCTCCCCAAATCGCGGACCACCTTTCTCCGCCTGTATTTTAACATCTCTTTGGTGAAATAGAAGAAAGGCCTACTACGCAGGGTTTTTAAGATTTTCTTCTGGGAAATGACGGAGTTTCCGGTGCGCGCAAGGGTTATCTTCAACAGGTCGTTATCCTTTTTGATCTCATCGGAAAGGGAAAGGAGATCGGTCGATCTTGAAATTTGAATTCTCCTGGTGAGCCGAAATTCCCTTCCATGTTTCCTGAAGGCCTCCCATAAGAGCTCCAATTGGGTCTCCAGCCTTTCGCGCTGCTCAATGGAATCGAATAGACCCCGGTCTACGGTGAGCTTCTTCCCTTGAGCTTCGAACTTCTCCTCATATTCCTCCCCCGCCAATCCCCA